>JANLUX010000075.1:0-2271 GCA_031363705.1 Bacteroidota bacterium | reverse complement strand
TTCAAGCAGCAATTTTTATCCAATATGAGTCATGAGATACGCACTCCTTTAAATGCAGTTATTGGAATGACAAATCTGCTGCTCAATCAGGAACCCAAAAAAGAACAGTTGCGTTATCTGCGTTCGATGAAACAGGCTTCGCATAACTTGTTAGGTATCATAAATGATATACTTGATCTTGCAAAAATTGAAGCAGGAAAAATTGATCTCGAAAAAATTGATTTTTCATTAAAAGAAACTTTAGAAGGTGTATGCAATACTTTGCATGTTAAGGCAGAAGAAAAATCGCTATATCTAAATTGCAAAATTCATCCTGATGTACCTGAATTCATTAAAGGTGATTCTGTGAGATTAACACAAATACTTACTAACTTAGTAAGTAATGCCATTAAGTTTACTGACAAAGGGGGTGTTACCATCGAAGTGCAAAATATTCAGGAGGCATCTACCGATCCAAATCTGGTAATGCTTGATTTTAAAGTGATAGATACAGGCATAGGCATTGCCCCGCAAAACATTGATCGCATTTTTGAAAGCTTCACACAAGAAAGAGATGATACCACACGCAAATATGGTGGTACAGGTTTAGGTCTCACCATTACCCGTCAGCTCATTGATTTACATAAAGGCTCTGTGAACATAAATAGCGAATTAGGAAATGGAACTACCTTTGAGATTACACTTCCTTATCAAAAAGGAAATTATGTTGAATCACCTCTTTTACATTTCATTAATAATGATATAGTGGGACTAGAAAAGCCCCTCCACATTTTGCTTGTAGAAGATCAACCCTTTAATCAAATGGTGGCAGTTGACACATTGCAATCATTGTTTAAAGAAATAAAAGTTGAAATTGCAAACAACGGTCGTGAAGCAGTAGAAATGGTGCGGTCAACACCTCATTTGTTTGATTTGATACTGATGGATATTCAGATGCCTGAGATGGATGGTTATGAAGCCACCATTCAAATCCGAAAGCTGGAGGATGGAAAAAGCAAAACCTGTGTGATGGCAATGACAGCTAATGTGATAAAAGAAGAGATAGATAAATGTTTTTCATCCGGCATGAATGATTTTATTGCAAAACCATTTGAGCCTGCTGTGCTGAGGCAAAAAATATTGAATTTAGTAATGTAATAAAATAACCTATTTTTGAAAATTGATCCATCGTTATGAGTGAAAATAAAAAAATGACTGATTTAACTTTTCTCAGAAATCTGACAGGAGGACAAACCGATAAGATGATAAAATACCTCCGCATGTTTTTAAGTGGAGCTCCACAAAGTATCACACAAATGGAATTATATGCATTGAGTAAAGATTGGGGAGCGCTAAAGCAAACTGCTCATTCACTTAAACCGCAGTTAGGTTATTTTGGTGCTAAGGAGAGTGAAACCCTGATAAAACAGATTGAATTAAATGCAGATTCACAAACCGAGACTGAAAAACTGCCAGGTATGATCAGTAATTTTCGCCAGCAATATGAATCCATCAGTGCAGAACTTGAACAGGAGTTAAATCAATTATCAGCTTAATCCTACCAATGTCACAAAACAAACCCCTCATTATTATTGTTGATGATGAACCATTGCAGCGTGAATTGCTGCAAGACCATCTTTCTAAAATGTCAGGATACCAGATTCTCACTTTTGGTACAGGCGAAGAGTGCATTGCTGCGGGCAAGGTACGCAAGCCCACCATTGTTTTTCTGGATTATTATCTTAATACTCAAGTGAAAGACGCTATGGATGGACTTGAAGTGCTTAAAGAAATAAAGCGCACCTATCCTGATGTGGACGTAATCATGATTTCAGGACAGGATAAAATAGAGGTGGCTGTTAACTCAATAAAATACGGTGCATTTGATTATATCGTGAAAGGAGAAGGTTCTTTTTACCGTGCTGAAAAAGCTGTTTTTAATGTTTACAGGTATAACAAGTTGAGAGACGATGCCCGCAGGTATAAAAAATTAACGATGTGGATGGGAGCAACTATCATACTCATGGTTGTGATCGCAATAGTACTTCAACAAATGGGACTTATCAGGGCGAGTCCGGGCTGGTATTAAATTCACCATTTCTAAAATTAGATTTTTTATTCTATAATTCCCGGAGTATGACTGAGCATGCTTTATTAAAACTTTAGCCAAAAAAAATTTTTATCGTAAAGGGTTTCTCACTACCTTGCGACTATTATTTGATCCTCTTATACTTTCATTCAACTTATTAAACTAACAACTAATACTATTTAAACATGAAAGATTTTTACCTA
>JANLUX010000431.1:0-1507 GCA_031363705.1 Bacteroidota bacterium | reverse complement strand
AGAGCACTTCTTTTATTTTTATTTTTAAAACCTGTGAAAATCAGTTCAACACTTCTCTTCTTTTTTATCCTGTTAAAATTCATACTTCAGTACACGCTTAAAAATCCTGTTTATGACTTATTAAATTTAACCCGATAATTATTTAATAAGCTGCCGGTGCTTATGCAGAAAAATCCTCCTGTAGAAAACAATAAACTGCTTCGGTATTACACTATTATCAAATCTGCCATTCGTGGTGATGAATATGATTTCACCACAATTGATTTACGTAAGGCAGTAGTATTGTTATCCATACCTATGGTGCTGGAACTTGCACTGGAATCAGTGTTTGCTGTGGTGGATATTTTCTTTGTAAATAAATTAGGTGTTCATGCTGTATCCGTTGTTGGATTAACTGAATCTGTTTTAACCATTATTTATTCAGTTGGAATCGGGTTGAGCGCTGCCGCAACTGCGGTGGTGGCGCGAAGAGTGGGAGAAAAAACCTGAATGAAGCTGCTCATGCAGGAGCGCAGGCAATAATTCTTGCGGTGATCTCATCGCTTGCACTTGGTATTCCGGGTTTTGTTTTTGCAGGAGATATTTTGCGGATGATGGGAGCCCAACCAGAAGCAATTGCAATGGGTACTACCTACGCCCGTATTATGTTTGGTGGAAATATTGCCATCATCTTATTGTTTCTCATCAATGGTATTTTTCGCGGAGCAGGCAATGCCTCCATTGCAATGAAAAGTTTATGGATCGGAAATATCTTTAATATAATTCTTGATCCGTTATTGATTTTTGGGATTGCATTTTTTCCGCAATTCGGTGTAACGGGTGCAGCAATTGCAACATCAACGGGCAGGGCAATTGGTGTATTGTACCAGGTTTATCATTTGCAAAAATCTTCAGGAATATTGAAAATGAAATTACATCATTTCAAACCTGACTTTAAGATTATAAAAGATTTGCTGAACATTTCCTCTTCCGCCACCTTTCAGTTTATCATTGCTTCTGCGAGCTGGATATTTCTTGCATCAATGGTTGCAGAATACGGAAGTGCTGCTTCCGCAGGTTACCAGACAGCTATCAGGCTCATCATATTTTTTATTTTGCCTGCATGGGGAATGAGTAATGCAGCAGCAACATTAGTGGGACAAAATCTCGGTGCACTTATGCCGCTCAGGGCAGAAGAAAGTGTTAAGATCACTACAAAATACAACGTGATATTTATGGCATTCGTAACTTTTGTGTTCATGGTTTTTGCGAATCCATTAGTACGCATTTTTATTCCTGTTGCTGAAACGGAGCAAATAAAATATGCGGTGCTGTCATTGCAGATCATCAGCTCGGGATATATTTTTTACGGAATAGGAATGGTGGCTACGCAGGCATTCAATGGAGCGGGTGATACACGAACACCCACATGGGTTTATTTTTTCGGATTCTGGGTTTTCCAGGTTCCATTTGCATACTTACTTCATAAATACACATCACTTGGAGCAAGCGGAATTTTTATTGCAGT
>JANLUX010000424.1:0-15984 GCA_031363705.1 Bacteroidota bacterium | reverse complement strand
TATTCCTGAATTAAAATATCCTGTCAATATTTCGTTAACTGATATCTCAGGAAAAGAAATCATTAAACAAACTATTGACAAAACAAATACTCGCTTGTCATTACTTTATTTAACTCCCGGAATGTATTTTCTAAGATTTAATTTTGCGAATCAATCAGTGGTTAAAAAAATTATCAAGCTATAACATTATGTACGAAACATTAAAACCGGTTTTAGAGAAAGAGATTAATGAAATCCGCGAAGCAGGATTGTATAAATCAGAGCGCATAATATCATCACCTCAAGGTGCTGACATTAGCGTTGTAAACTCCCTCTCCTTGGGAGAGGGACGGGGTGAGGTTGAAGTAATAAATTTCTGTGCGAATAATTATCTGGGACTTAGCTCCCATCCCAAAGTAATTGCAGCAGCCAAACATGCTATTGATACACATGGTTACGGCATGAGCAGTGTCCGTTTTATTTGCGGAACACAGGATATTCACAAAGAGCTGGAACAAAAAATTTCAAAGTTTCTGGGAACAGAAGACACTATTTTATATGCAGCAGCATTTGATGCTAATGGTGGTGTGTTTGAACCATTGTTTAATGAACAGGATGCAATTATATCTGATGAATTAAATCATGCTTCAATAATAGATGGAGTTCGTTTATGCAAGGCTCAACGTTATCGCTACAAGCATAACGACATGAATGAGCTGGAGGAAAAACTAAAGGAAACACAAAACCTTCGTCACAGGATTATTGTTAGTGATGGAGTTTTCAGCATGGATGGAACCATAGCACAGTTAAATAAAATTTGTGACCTTGCTGATAAATACAAAGCATTAGTAATGATTGATGAATGTCATGCAACAGGATTTATGGGTAAAACAGGAAGAGGTACGCATGAGCATCATGATGTGATGTCAAGAGTTGATATTATCACAGGTACCTTAGGCAAGGCATTAGGTGGAGCATTGGGAGGTTTTACGTCTGCAAGAAAAGAAATTGTGGAACTGCTCCGCCAACGGTCACGTCCTTATTTATTTTCCAATTCATTAGCACCTGCTATTGTTGGGGCATCACTTGCAGTGTTTGATATGCTAAGTGAAACTACAGCATTACGTGATAAGTTATGGGACAATACGCAATACTTCCGCAGTAAAATGACAGAAGTTGGATTTGATATTAAGCCCGGTATACACCCGATAGTTCCCATCATGTTGTATGAAGCAAAGCTGGCACAGGAATTTGCAGCACGCTTACTGAACGAAGGAATTTATGTAATCGGCTTTTTCTTTCCTGTGGTTGCTAAAGGCAATGCACGTATCCGTGTTCAGTTATCCGCGGCACATGATCGTCATCATCTTGATAAAGCTATTTCAGCATTTACAAAAGTGGGCCGTGAATTAGGAGTGCTTAAAGCTGAAAAAATATCCTGATATCTTTTCTGTTACCATTGTATAAGTAGAAGGGAAATAATAGCTTTGCAAAAAAGCCAAAAAAATGAAATCAAAAATTTACTCAGGAGTAACAATCCTTGCTCTTTTATGTGTTCAAAATATTTTTGCAGGTTCCTCAAAAATATTGTGGAGTGACATAAATCTACAGCAGGCTAAATCAAAAGGTGAACAAGCCTTTGCTGTTAACAAAGCCAGATACCTTTCGCTTGATCTTAGTGAGATGCGAACAATACTTGCAAATGCTCCAATGGAACAGACTATGGAAGCAAAAACTCAACCAGTGACTTTACAGATCCCAATGCCTGATGGCGGATTCAGCCGCTTCGAAATGGTGGAGTCACCTGTTATGCATCCTGCATTGGCAGCAAAATACCCAATGATAAAAACTTATTCAGGTCAGGGAATAGATGATGTCACTGCAACTATTCGTGTGGATGTTACTCAATTTGGATTTCATGCAATGATACTTTCAGTTAACGGAGATGTATTAATTAATCCTGTTAATTTAAATACAGATGATACCTATATCTGTTTTTATAAACGTGATGCAATTAACAAGAATCATTCAACAGCTTGTGAGTTTGATCCTGTGGATGAATTAAATCAGCATAATTCTAAGCAGATTGTAAATGATGTTCAAAAAAGAAAAAATGAACCGGGAGTGTCAGCCAATCGCAGCGCGGGAGCAATTTTACGCACTTACCGTCTTGCATTAGCTTGTACAGGTGAGTATGCAGCAACATACGGAGGCACAGTGTCAGGAGCTGTAGCTGGTATGGTTACCAGTGTAAACCGTGTAACAGGAGTTTACGAACATGAGCTGGCAATCCGCCTGACTTTAATTGCAAACAATGACACATTAGTATTTACCAGTGCTGCTACTGATCCTTACACCAATAACAATGGACCAACTATGTTAGGTCAGAATCAAACTACAATCACCCAAAGGATCGGATCAGCTAATTACGATATCGGACATGTGTTCAGCACTGGTGGTGGTGGTATTGCAGGATTAGGTGTAGTGTGTCAAAGTTCACAAAAGGCGCGTGGAGTGACGGGATTACCCAGTCCTGTTGGTGACGCATTTGACATTGATTATGTGGCGCATGAAATTGGACATCAGTTTGGAGGCAATCATACATTTAACAGTGTTTCGGGAGGCTGTGGTGGCGGAAACAGAGCCGGTTCTGCAGCTTATGAACCAGGAAGCGGAATTACAATTATGGCTTATGCGGGGTTATGTGCTCCTGACAACCTTGCAAATAACAGCATTGCATACTTTCATACAAAAAGTTTTGACGAAATTCAGGATTATACAACATTTAGCTCCGGGTTCAGTTGTCCGGTTTCAACACCTACCGGAAATATTCCTCCTGTATCGAATCTTAGCGTTTATCATTATGATGTTCCATTGGCTACCCCATTCAAATTAACAGGTGCCGGTTCTGATCCTAATGGCGACACTATAACCTATAGTTTTGAAGAATTTGATTTAGGTCCTGGAGGAGCATGGAATTCTCCATCCGGAAACGCACCTGTTTTTATGCCCAATATACCTACATTGAATAACTGGCGTTTGTTTCCAAAACTTATTAATATCCGCAATAATGTTAATACACCTGGCGATTTTAAAGCTAACTACGCACGTACCTTAAACTTTCGCATGATTCTGCGCGATAACCGAAACAACGGTGGAGGAGTTACTTATGACGATCAGACTATTGAGGTGAATGTTGTTAATACCACAACTCCTTTTGCCATCACTTATCCCAATACTACAGGAATATCATGGCCAGCTGGTTCAACACAGACGCTTACTTGGGATGTTGCCAATACAACTGCTGCACCCATCAGCACTAATAATGTAAATATTTACCTATCAGTAACAGGTGGCACAATATATCCTTTCCCTATCCTGATTGCATCCAATGTACCTAACACTGGTTCTTATACTTTCACTGTTCCCAATAATGTAACAACTACTGCGCGTATCCTGGTGGAAGCAGTTGGGAATATTTTTCTGGATATGAACGATAAGAATTTTGAAATAACACCTTTTGTTTCTATTGCTGAAAACATAGCAGGAGAAAGCGTAAACATTTATCCTAACCCTGCTGAGGATGTATTAAATGTTTCTTTGTCAGGAAAATTGCGTGGCAACGTTTCAATTACTATGACTGATGCAGTGGGAAGAGTTGTTAATACAAAGCAAGTTTCTAAAATGCAGTCAGGTTTAGTGGAATACTTCAATATCGCTAATTATTCCCTCGGAGTTTATTTTGTACGTATTGATACTGACGAAGGTTCACTGTTAAGAAAAATTGTTAAGCTATAACAGTTTTAATAAATTTATAACGGATCAGTATGTATTACATGCTGATCCGTTTTTTTTTATTCATTTTCAAGAGCAGAGAGAGCCCGATATTTGTTATCAAGTACATCATAAATGCTGTATCCTTTCACCTCCTTCGTTTTCATTTTTTTATTGAGGTGATGTATGGTGGTTGTGATAATGTCTGTATTGGCAATTCTGCTTGCATCCACATGCAATAACAAACAACTTCCGGCTTTAAAATAACCTAAGTATCTTAACCCGTCAATGCAATTCAGCTGTCGGCTGATTTTGTACACTTCCCATTCGCTAAGCTCAGGTGTATGAACTATTAATTCACGATAAACATTATTTTCCTGCGCATAACATATACGGCAGCAAAAAATAAAAGCAATTAAAATTTTCCACATTACGCGGCAATTTAAGTAGTAATAAAAAACCAAATTTTGAAAAATTAAATTTTCTTACACAAGAATAAAAAAAGCTGCTTCCAAACAGGAGGCTTCAAATCCGAAGCTACCATTCAGTTTTTTAAAAATGCGCCTAATTGAATTTTAATAGCTTTGAGAGGTAAATAATTTAATATGCGTCAACGGATTTCCAGTTTAGAACAATACCATGCAGATTATAAACACAGCATTGAGCAACCAGAGCAATTCTGGGATGAAATAGCAGACAATTTTATATGGAAAAAGAAATGGAATAAAGTATTGCAATGGGATTTCGATCAGTTTAATGTGAAGTGGTTTGATGGAGCACAACTGAATATCACTGAAAACTGTTTAGACCGTAATGCAAAATCCCATCCTGAAAAAATTGCCATTATATGGGAGCCAAATGACCTTGGTGAGGATGTAAGAAATATTAATTATTCTCAATTATTTAAAGAAGTAAGTTGTACTGCAAACATGCTTAAGAAGTTGGGTGTGAAAAAAGGAGATCGCGTTTGTATTTATATGCCAATGATTCCTGAAGCTGTTTTTGCAATGTTAGCATGTGCACGGATCGGTGCTATTCATTCAGTGGTATTTGCCGGTTTTTCTGCAACATCACTTTCTGACAGGATTAATGATGCTGAATGTAGTCTTGTCATTACAACCGATGGAGCTTACCGCGGATCAAAAAAAAATCCTATTAAAGAAATAGTAGATGAAGCATTGGAAAAAACCACATCAATAAAAAATGTAATTGTTTTCCAGCGGACAAAGGATAAAATAAAAATGCAGACTGGCAGAGATCATTGGTGGCATGAAGCAATTGCTGATGTATCCAATGAATGTGTTGCAGAAACAATGGATGCTGAAGACATGCTTTTCATTCTTTATACCTCCGGATCAACAGGAAAACCGAAAGGTGTTGTTCATACAACAGCAGGTTATATGATTTATTCATGGTACTCATTTATTAATGTGTTTCAATATGATGCAGATGATGTTTTCTGGTGTACTGCAGATATAGGTTGGGTTACAGGCCATAGTTATATTGTTTACGGCCCTTTGCTTGCAGGTGCAACCACTTTAATGTTTGAAGGAATTCCAACTTATCCGGATGCTTCGCGTTTCTGGCAAACAATTGAAAAACATAATGTAAATATTTTTTATACTGCTCCCACTGCAATCCGCTCATTAATGGCTGCAGGCGATTCATTTGTTACTCCTTTTGAAATGGAGTCATTAAAAACTTTAGGTTCAGTGGGTGAACCCATCAATGAAGAAGCATGGCATTGGTATGATGAAAAAGTTGGGAAAAAAAGATGTGCTGTTGTGGATACATGGTGGCAAACTGAAACAGGAGGAATTATGATTTCTCCATTAGCGCATATCACTCCTACCAAACCAACCTTTGCTACTTTGCCTCTTCCGGGTATTCAACCCATCTTAGTGGATGCACAAGGAAATGAAATAAAAGAGAATGGAGTGGAGGGAAATTTATGCATCAAATTTCCATGGCCAGGAATGTTGAGAACCACTTACGGTGACCATGAGCGATGCAGAACCAATTATTTTTCAACGTATAAAAATCTCTATTTCACTGGTGATGGTTGCAGGCGTGATGATGATGGATACTACAGGATTATAGGCAGAGTAGATGATGTGATAAATGTTTCAGGTCACCGCCTGGGAACTGCCGAAGTAGAAAACGCAATCAATGAACATCCTGATGTAATTGAATCAGCCGTTGTTGGTTTCCCCCATGAAATTAAAGGACAAGGTATTTATGCTTATGTGATTTGTGATCAAATCCCAGAAGATCAGAATCAAAAATCAAGAGAAATTAATGAAGTGGTTGCCAAAGTAATTGGAGCCATTGCACGGCCGGATAAGATTCAGTTTGTTACAGGATTACCAAAAACACGCAGCGGAAAAATAATGCGTAGGATACTTCGTAAAATTGCCGAAGGAGAAACAAATAATTTAGGAGATACAACCACTTTGCTCGATCCTGCAGTTGTTGATACTATTAAAGCTGGTGCAATTAAATAATTAAAATTCCTCTAAGTATAAATCAAAAATTAAACCCTAATGTAAACATCAGCCGGTTATCAACCAGGTTTTCTGTAATGCCTGCCTGTGGTACTTTATTAATTGTGTACTGATTAAAAAATGAACCTTTGTGTGAATAAGCATAAGCAACATCAAAATAAAAATTATCTCCTCTGAAACCAAAACCACCTGTGACACTGTAACGACTCTGATCTGTTTTACTGTCAGCATTATAACCGGACGCAAACGGTGTGGTTGAATAGGAGCCGCCTAAACGTAATCGCATTTTATCATAACGGTATTCACCGCCCATGCGAACAGTGTGTGATGCAGTATATTTATTTTTTATTGTTGTATTCACATCACTGAATGAAACCTCAATGGTTGGATCAGTTATTTTTAAGCTTGACTGCCTATAATCAGTAAATTCATATTCTGCACTGATAACTCCCTGCTTGCCTAATACTGCTGCTGCGCTTCCTATTGCATGAAATGGAGTGACAAGCCGGTATTCAAAAGGAATAAAAACCGGTGAAGTAGCTTCCTGGTTAGGGTATATTGTATTATCAAATTTTGCTGAGATGTTAGTGGAAAACTCATCAGTCAATAGATACGCAGTAGGTGTGTGTATTGCAAGTCCTAACCGGATTACATCACCCGGGCGATAAATTATTCCAAACTTTCCATTCAATCCGGAACCTGTTGTCTTGAGTGTCTGCGTGTATTTGAAAGATTTAAAATCAAAAGCTGAATCGGTAGAAACAATTTTGTTATCCTGGTCCACTTCATCCCAGGTTACATCCTCTCGATAATTTATTGAAGTTACACCAAGTGTGACACCAAAAAATAATTGGTCATTGTAATTAGTCCCGAAAGAAAAATCCCATTCACCCTGGCCTCCTCGTTTGCTGGTTGTTCTTCTTTGATACTCACCTCCACGCGGAATTACAGATGCATAATGTATGGCAGGTGAATCGGTAGGATTAATCAGGTAAGTATTATATGCCAGCCCTACATCAAATGGAAATGCATCAGTTAAACTAGAATCAATATTTCCATTTGCCTGTTCAACATAACTATCAAGCAATGAATTATTGGGATTGGTTCCTTCTGCCACACTGTTAGTGCTGAAATCATTCAGGCGGTTGTAACCAATGCCAAATGACCATCCTTTCCATTCTTTGGTCTCATCTCTTTGATTCCAGTGCCACACTACCCCAAAGTTGCCGAAGTTGAAGTTGAATCTGCTATCACTGGTTTTCTTGCCTAAGAATACACTCTCTGTTTTTTTCAGTGTAAACGTTGGACTAAATGAAAATTCAGATCTGCGGAATACAGCAATACCTGCGGGATTGGTTGCCATCACACTTAAATCTGCACCCAAAGCTCCAAATGCATTTCCCATCCCCAGCGAACGGGCTGTGCTTCCATAGTTAATCATACTGTAGCGCAGTGCATCTGTTTCATTTTGCGCACTCGCTTTAAGGGTTAAAAAAAAGCATGCAACAAGCATGCTTTGAATTATTCTTTTCATTCGTTGTGTCTCTTATAAATTATCTCCTTCTTGCAGGTGAATTTGAATTTTCCTGGCGTTGTTCCTGTCTTGGTGCGTTATAAGAAGGCGTAGAATTAGAATTATCAGGACGTGAATAGGAATCATTTCTCCTTGGCTTAACTTCAGGTGCTACTTGATTTGGTTCATGCTTGCGTGGTTCAGTTTTAGGAACTATCACAGGTTTTTCCTCACGTGGCTGAACATATTTTGGTCTTGGCACTTCATTCCCTCTTGGATTTGAATACTCATTATTGCGTGGATTATTATTAGCAGGTGCATTATAATCATTTGTATTTCCCCTTGGATTTGAATACTCATTGTTACGAGGATTATTATTAGCAGGTGCATTATACTCATTTGTATTTCCTCTTGGATTTGAATACTCGTTATTCCCTGGAGTGTTATTATCATTATTCTTCACCGGCTGATTACTCTTCGGATTCGGTGAACTATAATCTTTCGGATCGTTATTGCGAATGGGTGTATCCTGTTTTGGATTTTTTACCGGGGTATCTGATTTTGGATTATGTACAGGTGCATTATAATCAGATGAATTTGATTTAACAGGCACCTCATTTTTCACAGGGTTTTTCACAGGTGCACTGTAATCGCTTGGATTATTTTTAACAGGAACATTACTCTTAGGATTTTTAACCGGAGCTGCAACATCACCATTATTAACGGGGTTATTAGGATTCGCCAATTCTGCATTCAACACATTTTTTGGAGTTGAAAAGGGAGATTTTATAGGAGGAGCTGTCTCACTATTAATAGTATTTATTTTCGGAGTATGTGGAGCATCATTGGTAGCACTTGCATATAACTGACTTATAGCATGTGGTGCATGCTGGGTATTGCCTGATGTACCAAAATTTCGTGGTCCGTAATAATAACTGTATGCATCATGGCTATTGAAATAATATGGATTAAAGGTTCCATTGTAGAGTCCTGCATAGTAACCATCCCAATATCCATTGTTGTAACCATGATTATAGCCATGATAATAACCGCTTCCATAACCACCGTAGCCATGCCATGGAGAATAAAAAGGATCATAATATGGATAACCATAACTAAAGCCAAAACCATAATGTGGCTGCCAGAAATTATATCCTAAATAAATGCTCACACCATAAGAGTATGGATTGTAATCATACCAATAAGCATTGGTATAAAATGGATCGTAATAGCTCCAGCCGCATGGATGATTAAATCTGCGGATGCGTGCAGTGTAAGCATAATCATAATAATCATCATCATCGTAATAATTATTGGTGATGTAAGTATTTCCATCGCGTTGTTCAGTAGTGGTTGAAGAAGGAGTATTGTTGTTGGCTCCATCCTGGAAACGCTCGTTCGAAGAATTACTGTTTGAATTATTTGAGTAATCTCCGGATGAAGTTTGTGTATCTGAATTATTACCCGTACTATTTCCGGCATTGCTGTTATCATAAGCATCACTGCTTCTGTCGCGTGTGCTGTAATACACATCATCATTATCGCGCGAAGCGGTATAACGTGATGATGAGCATGAACCAAGAATTACAATGGTTGATAACGCAAGTGCAATTTTTAATTGTTTCATTTTTATTTCCTCCTTATAGGATATGTTTTAGATGTTATTTAATCGAACCGGTTTAATGTATAATTGTGAATGTGACTGATGTTTTACAATTTTGTCCGCTGTCATGATTTCAAACACTATACCAATTTCAATACAAAGTTACTAAGATGAGCGAGCAGTTAACCCGACAAAGTGTAAATTATTCAGACTGGTACAATGAACTTGTTACCAAAGCTGACCTTGCTGAAAACAGCGCTGTGAGAGGATGCATGGTGATAAAACCTTATGGTTATGCCATCTGGGAAAAGATGCAGCAGGATCTCGACAGGCGTTTTAAAGAGACCGGACATGTTAATGCATATTTTCCGCTCTTCATACCAAAATCATTTTTTAGTAAGGAAGCAAGCCATGTGGAGGGCTTTGCAAAAGAGTGTGCCATTGTAACACATTACCGTTTAATGAATGATCCAAACGGCAAAGGTGTCATCGTGGATCCGGATGCAAAGCTGGAAGAAGAATTAATTATTCGTCCTACTTCAGAAACAATTATCTGGAACACTTACCGTGGATGGATTCAATCCTACCGCGATCTTCCTTTATTAATTAATCAATGGGCAAATGTTGTTCGGTGGGAAATGCGTACCCGTTTATTTCTCCGCACTGCAGAATTTCTTTGGCAGGAAGGGCATACTGCACATGCAACAGCTGAAGAAGCAATTGAAGAAACAAATAAAATGCTGAATGTGTATGCTGAATTTGTTGAAGAGATTCTTGCCATCCCTGTTATCAAAGGAACCAAAACAGCCAACGAACGTTTTGCAGGTGCCATTGATACTTTGTGTATTGAAGCAATGATGCAGGATGGAAAAGCATTACAGGCTGGCACATCGCATTTTCTCGGACAGAATTTCGCAAAGGCATTTGATGTAAAATTTACTACCAAAGAAGGCAAGCAGGATTTTGTATGGGCTACTTCATGGGGTGTTTCCACTCGATTGATGGGTGCTCTTGTAATGGCACATTCGGATGATGATGGTTTAGTGCTTCCGCCACGTCTTGCTCCTATACAGGTTGTCATTGTTCCGATCTATAAAAATGCTGATCAGCTTAATACAATTAATGAACATGCTGAGAAAATTAAAAAATCGTTAACTGTAAAAGGCATCAGTGTTAAATATGATAATCGAGACACACATAAACCGGGATGGAAATTTGCAGAGTATGAATTAAAAGGAATTCCAATTCGCATTGCCATTGGTCCACGTGATATTGAACAGGGAACAGTGGAAGTGGCACGAAGAGACACCAAGGAAAAATCAGTTTATCAAATGATTGATCTCGATGTGAAGATTGAACACTTGCTTTCGCAGATACAGGAAAATATTTACACCAAGGCATTAAATTTTAGAGAAGAGCATACATACAATGCTGATTCATGGAATGAGTTTGTTGATATTATTGAAAACAAAACCGGATTTGTGTATGCACATTGGGATGGTACTTCAGAAACAGAACAGGCTATAAAAGAAAAAACAAAAGCTACAATACGTTGCATTCCGATCAATAACAAAAAAGAAAATGGCAAATGCATCCTCACAGGAAATCCATCAGAACAAAGAGTGTTGTTTGCACGGGCTTATTAAAAGGGGGCGTCATTGCGAGGAACGAAGCAATCTTTCACTATGAAACAGATTGCTTCGTTCCTCGCAATGACGTAAAGGAATGACCAAGAAATTTTAAATAAATGAGTGATCTCAATATCAATCCGCAATTACTCGAGCTGATTAAAACAAAATCGGTTTTATCAAAAGATACTACTGATGTTGCGTTTGAAATTTTTATGCAGCTGAAAGAATTGCTTTTGCAGATGGAAAAAACATTGAACAATTATATTGGTGATGTTGATAGGCGGATAAAGATTCAATATGTTGATAAGGGAACCTTTGAGGCAGAGTTGAAAGTGTCAGATGATATTTTAATTTTCATGATGCACAGTAATGTATTTGTTTTTGATGATAAGCATCCTTTGATGAAATCAGGTTATGTGCATGCTGATAATTCAAGGGCTACCTGTGCTATGATCAGTATTTATAATTTCTTATCCGACTCTTTTAAGTTTGAACGAAAGCATGATGCAGGACACTTAATTGCTCGCATATTCATCAATCGCGAAAAACATTTTTTTGTAGAAGGAAAAAAGCAACTCGGTGTTTTGTTCAATGATTTTGGAAACGATGTGCTTGATAAAAAAACCTTGCAGGCAATAACTGAAACTGCATTACTATATAGTCTTGACATAGATGTGGTGGTTCCACCATTCGATCAGATGGCTAGCATTACAGTGAGTGATGTAATTGAGTATTCATTGCAAGGTGCATTATCTACCGGCAAACGTTTGGGTTTTAAGTCAGAAAATCGGCTAGGCGAGATAGAATAAATAAATAATTTGTTTCAACCGGAAATTATTTTTCCATTTTTTTTTGGAAACCCGGATATATTAATCGTATATTTGCGATATAATAATTCTGGTGTGGCTTTAAATAAAAAAGAAGAGTTCAATAAAAAAGAAAATGAACTGGCAGATTTTGCCAATGCGATTAGTCATCCTGCACGGGTTGCTATATTAAAAGAGATTGCAAAACGCGAAACCTGCATATGCGGGGAAATTGTAGGAGTGCTACCGCTTGCCCAATCCACTGTTTCTCAACACCTGAAAGAATTGCTTAAAGCAGGATTGATTACAGGAACTGTTGAAGGCGTGAAATCATGTTATTGCATCAACTGGAAAACCTTTGAGCGGTTCGAAAAAACCTTTAATGAGTTTTTTATTAAAACAAATTCCAATAATCCTAAATGTTGTTAACGATAAATTAAAATCAAAATGAACACAAATGTATTTCCAAGAATGCACGCCAGCTTGTATGTAAGTGATGTGCAGCAAACAATTAATTTCTATACTTCTTTCTTTGGTGTTGAACCTGTTAAGGTGAAGCCCGACTATGCAAAGTTTGTATTGGAGCAGCCTTCACTCATTATTTCATTTGTCGAAAACAAAGAAAGGGTTCAGGCAAACTTTGGTCACTTAGGCTTCCAGGTGGAGACTTTAGAAGATTTGAATATTAAGCTTTGGGAAGCAAAGAAGAAACAGTTGGTTACCAAAGAAGAAGTGGGGACAAATTGCTGTTACGCAAAACAGGATAAGTTTTGGGTTACTGATCCTGATGGCGTGCAATGGGAAGTTTATTATTTTCACGAAGATGCAGCGTTTAATGATCCTCATTATGAATTGAGTGAAGCAACTGCATGCTGTACACCCAGTGATAAAAAGGAAACAGGTGAAACAGTAACTGCAAAATCGTGCTGCTAATGATACCCATCAAAGTATTATTTCTCTGTATTCATAATTCAGCAAGAAGTCAGATGGCAGAAGCTTATTTGAAAAAACTGGGTGGTGATCAATTTCATGTAGAAAGTGCAGGACTTGAAGCCGGAAAACTTAACCCGCTTGCTGTGGAAGTGATGAGAGAAGATGGGATTGATATTGCAGGAAACCAAACCAAAGATGTTTTTGATTTTTTTAAAGAACAAAGAACTTATGATTATGTAATTACTGTTTGTGATGAAGCAAGCGCTTCCCAGTGTCCTGTATTTCCCGGAGTTCATAAAAAAATCAATTGGAGCTTTGAAGATCCTTCTGCTTTAAGCGGAACCACTGAAGAAAAATTAGAACGAACACGAACAGTAAGAGATCAGATAAAAACTGCTGTCCAAAATTTTGTTAATGATGTTAGAATTAAAGTGAGATAATTTATTTAATCAACATAATTACCAATAACCAATGAGCAAGAAGAAACAAAAGACCTTATAAAATTTCTTAAACCGTTTCCTGATGATGTTCAGCAAACAGCTTTATGGCTGAGAGAATTTGTGTGGGACTTGTATCCTAACTGCCACGAATTAATTTATGATAATTACAATGCATTGGCATTTGGATGGTCGCCATCAGATAGAGTAGGGGATACGTTTTGTTCTATTGCTGTTGGAAGAAGCAGCTATAACATTCACTTTGGTTTTTATTGGGGATCAAAAATTGCAGACCCTGAAAAATTATTCCTTGGAAAGGGCAACCAGTACAGGTACGTGTTGGTTAAAGACAAAACTGATTTCCCAAAAACCTATATCAAAAAACTCTTGAAAGAAGCTTATGCTTATTCACTTTCCATCACCAAAGAAAAAACACAAGTTTTAAAAGGAGCAACCATTACCAAATCTGTTTCGGGAGCAAAGAGAAGTATGAAGAAAAGTTTAAGATAAAAAATTATTAAGTTATTCTTTAATTATTTTTCCTTTCACACTGTTGCCATATTTGTCGCTCACCTCTATAAAATATATGCCTGCTGGAAAATTTGCAAGGTTTAATGCCAACTGTATGTTAAAGGATTGCTGGAGCAATGCTCTACCCGTTAAATCGTAAAACGTGAGTATAGAATTGGTGAAGGTAGGTGCGGTGACGGTACAGAAGGAGGTAGTCGGGTTAGGGGAGAATGAAACATCATTAATTTTCTCTAAATTTTCTACTCCTGTTACAACACTGGTTTTTGCGATAAATACATCCGGAGTGGTAACGAAACTGCTTGCATTTGTTAGAATAGTTGACCCAACTGGCATTGAAAAACTCCCAAAATCTCCAATTACATACATGTTACCCGAAGTACTAATTGCCATATCTCTTACAATATCACCATGTGCTCCACCAGTTGCTTTTGCCCAGTAGTAATTGCCTGAGCTATTTAATTTAGAAATAAAAAAGTCCCAGTTTCCAGCGGAAGTTAAATTGGAAATTCCTCCTCCAGGATCAAAGTCAGCAGTTCCACTAAAAAAACCTCCAGTGTAAACTTTACCACCTGCATCAACTATTATACAAGTACCAGCATCATTATCCGAACTTCCGATAGATCTGCCCCACAAAAAATTGCCGGAACTACTCAATTTCGATATAAAAATATCATCACTTGCGGCAATTGAAGTTAAATTGAATACTCCGCTATTGGGATCAAAGTCAACTGTTCCATTGAAAGATCCAGTCGCATGAACATTCCCGGAAGCATCAACAGCAATTGCACTAACCACATCGGCATTTAGACCGCCTATTTGTTTTGTCCAAAGAAAATTTCCGGATGAGTTTAGTTTGGAAATAAAAAAATCGTAACTCCCTGAAGATGTTAAACCAAAGACTGTAGTAGTGTCAGGATCAAAATCGCTCGTGCCTTGAAAATCACCAGCGATATAAATATTGCCGGAGCTTTCTAATGCTATTGAGATTCCATAATCAGTAAATGCTCCACCCATAGATTTTGCCCATATAAAATTGCCTGATAAATCTAATTTACATACGAAAATATCAAAATCCCCTGCAGAAGTTAAGTTTGATATTCCAATACCTGAATCAAAATCAACAGTGTCATTAAAATCGCCTGTGATAAAAATATTGCTTGAATTAATTGCAATGGAAGTGCCGCCATCACTCCCCGTTCCTCCTATTGATTTTGCCCATATAAAATTGCCCGAACTATTTAGTTTCAAAATAAAAATATCGCTTCCTCCCGCGGAAGTTAAATTGTAAACAGACGAACCGGGATTAAAATCTTCTGTTCCATCAAAAGAACCCGTAAGGTAAATATTAGCCGAAGCATCAAGTACCATTAAAAGGTTGTCTCCTATATATGTTCCCCCCATTGCTTTTGCCCAAATAAAATTGCCGGAACCGTCAAATTTGGCGACAAATATGTCTGGGTTTCCAATTGAAATCAGATTAAAGACATTGGGACCCGGATCAAAATCAACTGTGTCCATGAAATAACCGGCAGTGTATTCATTTCCGCTTGCATCAAGCGCGATAGATGTCCCTAAATCAAAACTCATTGCACCGATTGACTTTGCCCACCCCCAAGTTAGTGCTTGTCCAAACCCCTCACTAAAAATCAACAACCCATAACTTAAAATTATTAAAGCTTTACAAATTATTTTCATTTCAGTGATAGTCTGAATAAGATATTGAACGAATGTACGGATTCTATATAACCCCCACTCTAAAGTGAGAATTGTAAGTTGCCATCTTTATTGACGACTGAATTGCTATGAGGTGTTAACAGGAACTTTGAACTAAGCAACCATTTTACATCACACCTTCACCGTTTTCCATTTTCCTCTCCTGAATAAAATATAAACAGCAATTGCCATCAATGTTTCGGCAATCGGCACTGCAATAAAAATTCCGCTTGCTCCAAGTGATGTGTATTTATGAAGTAAGTATGCAAACGGAATTTGAAAAACCCAGAAGCCAAAAAAATATACCCATGTGGGTGTTCTTGTATCTCCCGCTCCGTTAAATGCCTGCGTAGCCACCATTCCTATTCCATAAAAAATATATCCTGAGCTGATGATCTGTAATGACAGCACCGCATATTTTATTTGCTCCGTTTCAGCAACAGGAATAAAAATGCGTACTAATGGATTCGCAAAAACCATGAACACAAAAGTTACAAATGCCATAAATATCACATTGTATTGCGTAGTGATCTTAACACTTTCTTCTGCCCTCAGTGGCA
>JANLUX010000410.1:0-8700 GCA_031363705.1 Bacteroidota bacterium | reverse complement strand
TTCCTCCACCATTCGTTCTTGGTATAGTGTCACTGCCTCCATCACCCCAATAAATCAGCAACTCAGGGCGATCCGCTGGTGCGGATATTCTGGTGTATGTGGTAATAGTAACCTCGTAAGTAGTACCGCTGATATTTCTATAAGTTATTTCTCCTGCAACATTATGCGTTGCAAATGATCTGGTACAGATTAAACAGATAATAGCTAATCCATGAAATTTTTTCATTGATATGTATTGTTAATAATGTAAACCGGAAACCTGCAAAGGGTATGGGTTTTAGATGAGATATTTTACGAATGTACGGTTTAATAAGTACCCCGCTCTAAAGGAGGCATTGTCTGCAATTAAGTTACACCACTTAATAAATTAACAGGTGCAGTTATCTAATCGGATTTTATACACTTGTATTATTTTTTTAGCTGTCTCACCGCAAAATGTTGTTCATTCACCATATAAACCCTAATTTTACGGTTGACCACATAATACATTTGTCAAACTCGAAAAAAATAAATATAAATCCATGACAAAACTATGCTCGCTACATACTATTGCCCTGATTACGGCTTTATTTACGGTTCTTTTTTTAACATCTTGCCGTAAGGAAGAGGAAATGACAAGTCCTGACATGCATTCTTCTGCTGATGAGCAGGAAAAGTATGCACCCGCCAGTTATGATGCAGGAGTTGTTCAACCCTGGTACTCCTTAATGAGCAAGCTTATTATTGAATCGCCCGGTCATACACCACCTATTGCAGCACGTGAAATTGGTTACACAGGCATTGCATTGTATGAAGCAACAGTATCTCGCGGTGGAGGTCATGTTACATTAGCTGGTCAGTTAAGCGGTCTTGCTCCATTACCTCCACGCCCCGGTAAATATTTAGTGCCAACCATTAGCGCTAATGCTGCACTGGCAAGAATTATGAAAAGTCTTTTTGGAAATGCAACAGCTGCCAACATTGCACGCATTGATTCGCTTGAACTTGCATTAGATGCAGTTTGTTCTGCTTCTTACACTTCAATGGAAGTAACAAAGTCACGTAATTACGGTCGTGATATAGCTGATGCAATTTATGCATGGTCATCATCCGATGGTGGTCACCAGGCATATCTTTCTAATTTTCCTTCTTCTTATGTTCCGCCATCAGGTTCAGGATATTGGGTGCCAACACCACCAGCCTATTCTCCAGCCATGTTACCTTATTGGGGAAGCAACCGTGCATTTATTCCTGCTGATAATTCTTCATTGATTAATCCTCCTCCGCATGTTGCTTATTCAACAGCGGTGGGATCTGACTTTTACAATGCAGCCAATTATGTTTACACCACAGTAAATGGTTTAACGCAGGCTCAAAAAGACATTGCTACTTACTGGGCTGATGGCGGAGGAAGTTTTACTCCTCCCGGACACATGATTGCGATTACCGCTCAATTGGTGCGTAATAAAAACTTAAACTTAAGAGATGCTGTTATCTTACTGGCTAAAGTGGGAATAGGATTAAATGATGCAGGTATTGTTTGCTGGAGAGCCAAGTATGATCAGAATTTAATGCGTCCTATTACTTACATAAAGCAAAATATAAATGCTAACTGGAATTCTTATATCGGTACACCGCCCTTCCCTTCTTTTACATCAGGTCACTCTACTTTTTCCGCTGTCACATGTGCTGTGTTAACCAAACGGTTTGGTCCAATAGCATTTACTGACAGTACAAAAATGGCTTACGGATTTTCTGCAAAAACGTGCAGCAATTTTACTGCTGCCTCACAGGAAGCTGCGCTGTCAAGATTATATGGTGGAATTCATTATGAATTTGATAACAAAACAGGATATGATTGTGGAATTGCAATTTCGCTCAATTTAAAGTCACTGCGATTTTAATTAACAACTACAACAATTAAAACCGTGTTTCGAAAGGGGCACGGTTTTTTTATTTAATCATTCTTAAACAAACATTTATTTTATGCGATTTTTCTTTTTGTTTTCACTGCTTGCACTTCTTAATTCATGCATCACCCTGCAGGCGCCACAGGTAAAAGGGGTAAGCAATCTTCAAACTTCGGGTTTGCTCACCGGAAATCCTCATCTGAATTTTGATATTCAGTTGTACAATCCCAATGCAATAAGCCTTGCTCTCACTGATTTTAATGTGAATGTGAGGTATGGAAATTTATCACTTGCTTCTTTACATCTTGATACTTTGCAGGATGTAGCTGCACAAAGTGATTTTACTGTTCCCTTAAGTTTTCAGCCTTCAAAAGAACAGATAAATAATATCCTTCAATCGGGATTAGGAATGATCAATCAGGGAAACCAGGCAAAGGTTAATGGCACAGGATCAATCCGTATAAGGAAATTTATTTTTGGAAAAACATTTAATTTTTCCTTCTAAAAAGGTCAAAGAAAGCCTGAAACAGGATTACATAAATCCTGCTCTTGGCATTTAATTAATTGAAAGAATTATAGTTTGGGAATTACGAAAAACAGTATCAGCATGGTAAGGAAGAATACCATCATCATGCTGTACCCTAATTTCTCAAACCTGCTGAAAGTGTACCAATCGATACGCTTCATGATTCCGTTTGCAGTGTGAACTTTCATTCTGAGGGATTGTTTCGGGTTCAAATGTATGTTTTGCATAATAATTCTGAGCGTGTCTTCTCAAAGAGTTATTATTATTTATTAACAAATATTAATAAAGAAATATTGTTCTTACCAGTAAAGGTACTGAAAAAATAAATATTAAATCGGTCATAATAATGCAAGAATGGTTGTCATAAAATAATTGTTTTTACGCATTTCAATCTGATTCGCCATTTTAAAATTCATCGCCATAACATCAAACAATATTACTTTCGCGGGGCACAAATAAAATTTATGATTAAAAGAAATTTATTTTCTGTTGTTCTTCTTGGGATTATTTTAAGTACCTGCAAAGTAAATGCTGCGGATACAGGGCATGAATTAAAATTTAAAATCGGGCTGAAGGATACGCTATGTTATATTGCCAATTACTTTGGTGATAAGCAATACCTGCAGGATTCAGCTAAAACAGATAAGGAAGGACGCGTAACTTTTAAAGGCAAGGAGCCATTGCCGGGAGGTATTTACCTTTTTGTTTTTCCGGGTAAAACGTATTTTGAAATGATTATTGATAAGGAACAGCATTTTAACATGGAATGTGATCCTGCAGATGTGATCAATACCATGATCATAAAAGGTTCACCTGATAATCAGTTGTTTTATGATTATCTGAAATTTATTCAAACACAGTCAAGAACTGTGGAGCCTTTAAGAGCGGTTAGAAAAGCTCAGGCTGATTTAAAACAAAATACAGAGGAAACCGATAATAAAATAAAGGCAATTGATAAAGCAGTAATTGATTATAAATTGGAGTATATAAAACTACATCCAAACACACTGCTTGCAAAAGTTTTTCAGGCATCGCAGGAACCCGAGGTACCTGAAGCACCGTTGCTGGAAAATGGTAAGAAAGATTCCACCTTTGCTTTTCATTATTACAAACAACATTATTTCGACAATTTCGATTTTGCTGACGACCGTTTGTTACGCACACCCATTTATCACAACAAAGTTTCTGTTTATTTAAAGAACCTTACACTTCAAATGCCTGACAGTATTATTAAAGCAGCGGAGTACTTGGTGGAAAGAGCAAAACCGAATAAAGAAACTTTTAAATACATGGTTTGGTATATCACCAATACTTATGAAACATCCAACATAATGGGGATGGATGCTGTTTTTGTTTACATGGCTAAAAAATATTACACTAAGGAAAGTGCTTATTGGGTTGATGATGCAGCTTTGTATAAGATACAAGACCGTGCAAAGGTGCTTGAACCAATTTTGCTTGGTAAAAAAGTGAAGAATTTAATTTTAGAAGATACTGCCGGAACATTCCATGCCCTTTATAATGTGAAGGCCCAGTGGACAGTTTTGTTTTTCTGGGATCCTGATTGCGGTCATTGCAAAAAGACTGTACCTGTATTGGAGGAATTATATAATAAAATGAAAGGCAAGGGTGTTGAGGTTTTTGCTATCTGTACAGAAGTGGAAATGGATAAGTGGAGAAACTTTATCAAAGAGCACAAGCTGCAGTGGATCAATGTAGCGGATCCAAATCTGCATAATAATTTCCGTCATGAATTTGATATCAGCTCAACCCCGCAGATATTTTTGCTTGATAAAGACAAAATAATCAAAGCAAAAAAGATTGATGTGGAAACGCTTGATAAAATCCTTTGTAGAGAGTTTGGTATGGAGCCAAGTATTAAAGCTCCTGAAAAGGATAAAGAAAGTCACTAAAACTTATTTTAATCTTTCATTGATATCAAGCCTGTGTTTTCTTGCAGTGTCTTTGGCAATATCATAACCCGCATCTGCATGACGGATAACTCCCATAGCAGGATCATTGTGTAAAACACGTTTTAATCTTCTGGCTGCTGCATCAGTTCCGTCTGCTACAATCACCATCCCTGCATGTATGGAATAACCTATACCCACCCCACCACCATGATGCAGCGAAACCCAGCTTGCTCCACCGGCAGTATTTATCAATGCATTTAATACAGGCCAGTCAGCAATTGCATCACTTCCATCTTTCATTGCTTCCGTCTCACGGTTTGGCGAAGCAACACTTCCTGTATCGAGATGATCTCTTCCGATAACAATTGGTGCTTTTACTTTTCCTGATTTCACCATTTCATTAAAAGCCAAACCGGCTTTTTCACGTTCGCCCTGACCAAGCCAACAAATGCGTGCAGGCAATCCCTGGAAAGCAATTCGATCCTGCGCCATTTTTATCCATCGTGCCAAAGGTTTATTATCAGGAAACAGCTCAAGAATTTTTTTATCTGTTTCATAAATATCATTGGCATCGCCACTCAAAGCAGCCCAGCGAAAAGGACCTTTGCCTTCACAAAAAAGCGGACGTATGTAAGCCGGTACAAATCCGGGAAAATCAAATGCGTTTTTTAATCCCATCTCAAAAGCTTGTCCACGTAAATTGTTACCATAGTCAAAAGTGATTGCTCCTTTGCGTTGCAATTCAATCATCAGCTGCGTGTGTTTCATCATGGTTTCCTTGGAACGTTGAATGTATTGCTGCGGATTGGTTTCACGCAGTACTTTTGCTTCATCCACACTTAACTTCTCAGGGAAATACCCCACCAATGCATCGTGTGCGGAGGTTTGATCTGTTAACGTATCAGGAATAATTCCACGTTCAATTAACCGCTGAAGCAAATCAACTGCATTGCCAATATATGCAATGGAGATTGCTTCTCCTTTATTTTTTGCTTCTACTGATCTGTCAATCGCTTCATCCAGGTTATGAAAAATATGATCAAGATAACGGGTTTGAATACGTTTCTCTGCACGCCATGCTTCCATCTCTGCTGCAAGACATGTTCCTTCATTCATTGTGATAGCAAGTGGCTGCGCTCCACCCATGCCTCCAAGACCTGCGGTAACATTTAAAGTATTTTTTAATGATCCACCAAAATGTTGTCGGGCAACTTCTGCGTATGTTTCATAAGTTCCCTGTACTATTCCCTGTGAACCGATATATATCCACGAGCCTGCAGTCATCTGTCCGTACATGGTTAATCCCATTGCTTCCAGCTTTCTGAATTCATCCCAGGTTGCCCAGTGCGGAACTAATTGTGAATTGGAAATAATAACTCTTGGTGCATCAGCATGTGTTGGCAAAATTCCAACAGGTTTGCCTGATTGAATCAACAATGTTTCATCATCATTCAAATCGCGCAAAGCTTTTACAATAAGATGAAATGCTTCTACATTCCGTGCTGCCTTTCCAGTTCCACCATATACAATCAAATCCTCAGGACGTTCTGCAACATCAGGATCGAGATTATTATGCAACATCCGTAAGGCAGCTTCCTGAACCCATCCCTTGCAGGTTAGTTGCGTTCCAGTGGGAGTTTTTGTTTTTGTTAAATCCAGCTTTTGTAATGTCGTATTCATTTTAGCTTATTTTGGGTGCATACTAATTAACGAATGCGAAACGAATGTTACGAATATTTAACGATCGGATTCGTTGTATTTGTAAATCATTCGTTAATTAGTATGCATCATTTTTTCTTCTTCTCTTCTTTTTTAAATTTCCAGGGACAATGGCGGCAACCACTCTGACAACAATATCCCCGTTTTAAGTGATATTTTTCAGTGAAAACAATAAATCCTTCCTCACTTAAATAATAATCCTCCTTGTCAAATTTATCATAAAATGCCATGGGTGCAAAACTCGTTAATTTTGGCTGTGTATAAGTATAACATCACATTGAAAAGTTGAAAGAAACAGCATCAGAAATAAAAATTCAGGAATTAAATGAGCCTTTTTTAAAAGCCCATGATGTAACATTATCCGTTTTAAGAGAAGACCTTTTTCATCCTTTAACAGGAGGAAATAAATGGAGGAAACTAAAGTTCAATTTGCAAGAGGCAAAAGATCAAGGTTACGGACAGCTCTTAACTTTTGGAGGTGCATACTCCAATCATCTGGTTGCAACAGCAGTGAGTGGAAAAGAATCAGGTTTTAAAACCATCGGTATAGTAAGAGGCGAAGAAACATTTCCATTAAATCGTAGTTTGCAGATTGCTGCGGATCATGACATGCAATTGCATTATGTATCACGTGAATTATACCGGAACTATCGGGATATTTCAACACATCATCAGTTACAACAACAATTTGGTGATTGTTATATTTTGCCTGAAGGAGGTTCAAATCTTTTAGCTCTGAAAGGTTGTGCTGAAATTATTAAGGATATAAATTTAGACTTTGATGTTATATGTGTTGCTGTCGGTACAGGGGCAACATTAGCAGGGATTATTTCTGCTTTAGATGATAACCAACGCGCATTAGGAATTTGTGTTTTGAAAAATGGTGCTCAGGTTAAAACTGATATTAACAACTGGCATGCGGATTTGAAAATCACCAATTTAAACTGGGAGTTAATTGAAGATTATCATTTTGGTGGTTATGCAAAATCAAATGCTGAATTAAAAAAGTTTATTGAGGATTTCGGTACAGTTCATAAAATTCAAATTGAACCCGTTTATACCGGCAAATTATTTTTTGGAATTTATGACCTGATTAAACATAATTTTTTCAGTGGAGGAACCCGTATTCTTGCGGTTCATACAGGTGGCTTGCAATACATGCAGTAAGATGTGGTGTATTTTTTAGCAAATTCATTTCCTCTTTGCATTACAATTAACAATACAATGTTTAAATCAATATCACCGTTAATTAAATGGATGAAAGCATCGTGGTATTTTTGTTAATCGAAACCCGGATTTTATTTATGAAATATAGCTTACTATCATTATTGTTTATGTTTTTCGCTGTTTCAACAGCAGCGCCTCAGCCGACTACCGGACGCATGACACCTGAAACATACATTGCTGCATTTAAGGATGCTGCAATTGCTGATATGAAAAAAACCGGGGTTCCGGCAAGCATTACACTTGCTCAGGGAATATATGAAAGTGATTGCGGAAATAGTGATCTGGCACGCGAAGCAAATAATCATTTCGGAATTAAGTGTCATAAAGAGTGGAATGGAAATACTTTTCATAAAGATGATGATGCAAAAGATGAATGTTTCAGAAAGTATAATACAGTGCAGCAATCTTATGATGATCATTCTGATTTCTTAAGAACACGAGATCGCTATGCATTTTTATTTAATCTCGACATAACAGATTACAAAGGCTGGGCGCATGGTTTAAAAAAAGCTGGTTATGCAACCAATCCTAAATACGCACATAAAATTATTGAGCTCATTGAGCGATACAGCCTGCAGAATTTAGATAGAGGAGAAACTATTCCTGTTGCTTCTGTCACCAAAACTCCTGAGTACATTAAAGAAAAAAATACTGCTTCCACACCTGCCAGGCGAAAAGAAATTGTTATTGCTCAAATGGGAGAAATTAATGACATCCCATTTGTACGTGCCAAAAAAAATGATTCATATGTTACCATTGCGAGAGACTATGATTTAAAACTATGGCAGGTTTTAAAATATAATGATGTTGATAAAGGTGATGCGCTCAATGAGAAAGAAATTATTTTTCTTAAACCAAAAAGAAATAAAGCTGATGCAGAATTTCATGTTGTGAAACGCGGAGAAACGCTGCATGATATTTCGCAGCTATACGGAATTAAAATTAAAAAGCTTTACAGCCGTAATGATCTGGTGAAAGGAGAAGAGCCAAAGCCGGGAGTGAAAATCTGGTTGAATAAAAACAAACCGCATTGAATTAATTAGTCTGCCTGAAACAAATTTCAATTATCTCAAGCTATTTAAATAAATTTTAAAAATAGTTTTTTTTTAAAAGGGGTGGGATTTCCAAAAATATATCCAAAAAAAAACGCACTGCATTTGCAGTGCACTATGTTTTCCTTAATTTCCTATTTACCCTAATCACTTAATACCAATAGAGCCTTAGGCACTCTCAGCAAGTATTGTCACCTTATTATTTATCATCTCCACAACCCCGCCTTTCACATCAAATGATTCTTCGCCTGTGGAGGTTTTGATTTTTACCTTACCATTAACAAGGGTTGAGATAATGGCAGCGTGATTTTCCAGCATCTGAAACTGACCTTTTGTACCAGGCACAAGAACAGATTTTACTTCGCCTTCAAAAA
>JANLUX010000408.1:0-23281 GCA_031363705.1 Bacteroidota bacterium | reverse complement strand
AGACTAATCTCCTTTGGTTTATTTATTAAATCCCAAGCTGATATGCTAAGTGAGGGAACGATTACAATAGCAATTATCAAAAGTGTCCAGAAAAATGATGAATGTAAAACTGTCCAACATAGAATAAGAATTAATAAAAACGCAATTGGGATGAGACTGCGCCTGAGGTTATCAAATATTTTCCAACGCGATAATGCACTGATGGCGTTGCTTTGCAGTTTACCTTTTGCATCAGGAACCCAGGGTAAAAACCAGTTCCCTATTTGCCAGTCGCCCCTTATCCACCTGTGCCGTCTGCTGCTGTCTGTGCTATATTGCGAAGGATACTCTTCATATAACAATACATCACTTGCAAATCCGCATCGAACATAACTGCCTTCCAATAAATCATGACTCAATATCCTGTTTTCCGGAAAACGGTTATTCAATACTTTTTCAAATGTATCAACTTCGTAAATTCCTTTCCCGATAAATGATCCTTCGCTGAATATATCATGGTATAAATCGGAAGTTAGTCTTGTATAAGGATCAATGCCTGAATCATTCTCGTGCATGCGTGTATAAAGCGAGCGTGTTGATCCCTGTAAACTTATTGCAATGCGTGGTTGTATTATTCCGTAGCCTTTTACAATTCTTTTTTTCTTCTCATTATAAATCGGACGATTAAGAGGATGAGCCATCAAGCCAATTAATTTCCATGCAGCATCCCTTGGAAGTTGCGTATCAGTATCTAATGTGATTATATACTTAACTTCACTATAAACTTTTTCATTACCAACTATGGTTGAAAAAGAATCTGTTGCACCACCACGAAGTAAGCTGTTCAACTCACCAAGCTTTCCGCGCTTGCGTTCGTAGCCCATCCATTTTTTGTCAACAGCATTCCATCTGCGCGGGCGATGAAAAAGAAAAAATATATCATTCGATTGCTTACGATATTTTTTATTCAGTTCAATTATTTTTTGTTGCGTATGTGTTACGAGAATTTCATCATCAGACAAAACTTCTGTTGCCGCATCAATCAAATCAGTTAAAAGTCCGAAGAGTAAATTAGGATCACGATTAGCGAGAAATCTTACTTCAAGATCTTCAACGAGTTTATTTACCTGATTTATACTTGTTATGATTGCAGGAATAACAACCAACGTACACGAGTCTTTCGGGATGCCTGTTGAAAAATCCATTTTGGGTAATGGCTTGGGTCCAATCCTTAATGTTGCTATCCAGTTAATAATGGCTATTGCAAATTGACTTGCCGCTAAAAGACTTAAGAGCGAGATTAAAACAAACAAACCCATTCTTAACTCATCGTTATGCGCTTTTAAAATAAGAAGCGCACTAATAATTGCAGTAAGAAGCAAAGCTGAGAATACATATAATCTATGTGCATTGCGAAAAGATAACTGCCTGAGAAATTGCAATGCCGTTAAACGCACTTTCAAAATCTTCTCAGTGGTTAATAAGCCATCACCAATTAAATAATAACCTACATGTCCTGTGTGTTTATCAGTATTATTTTTTTCTATGTTTTCTTTTGCCAGATCAATAACAACTTTAGCAACATCATTTTCTTTAAGCTTACCCTCTTTAGCAATCCTTTCAACCGCGTGCCTGTAATGATCGCGTGTATGAAAATCCATCTTTGCATAAACGTGTTCTGCATCATTTCTCAGCGTGTGTTCTACATGACTCATTGCTTCCACAAAGTCGCGCCAGTCTGTCTTTACTAAAAAACGCAAACTGTTTATGCTGTTGGTCATCGAAACCTGGTCAGCAGCTTGTTTTTGATTTTCGGCAAGCACCATACCGTTGATAGTGTCACCGGTTTCGCTCAGATGTTGTTCGAGCCATGATATAGGTAAGGTTATATTAAATCCTTTCCACTGTAATTTTCTTGAAAACTCCGCAACAAAAGCGCTTACCATGGGTGGATCAGTCCTTGCAAGGTCAGCCATGGTCAACACCAAATTCTTTGGATTCTTTTCAGCTGTTTTAATTATGCGGTCAGCCCAGTAATGTGCAAGGTTGGCATCAATACGGTCAATCGCAATTCTTGCAGCCACGCGCCTGAGATTTTCAATTAATGCAATCCGAAGCATAATCGGTATTGCCCACAATTCACCTAGTGTAAGCTCACTTATTTTTTGATAATCATCAATAAAACGGTGAAGCGTATGAATATCTAAATGACCATCACTGTGCGAAATTATTTCTATTGCAATATCATATACACGAGGAAAACCTTCTGATGCGCCATTTTTAGATCCGAGTTTTGGGAGTCCTTTACTATACCCTTTTGGCAAATGCTTTTTAGCAATCTGCACCTGTTCTTCAATAAGGTAAAAATTATCAAGCAGCCATTCACCAGCAGGAGTAATAGGGTTTTTTTGTTTTACTGCTTCCTGCAAGAGATCAGTTACACGAATTAAGACTTCTTCGTTATCAGCTAATCTTTTTAATAAAAGTTCAGGAGTTTTTTTCTTGTCAATCTGATGCCTGCCTGCAAGGTCTTTGGCAAGCAACCCCATTTGTTCAATGGTTAACAGTTCTGCTCTTAAGGGTGGTGCATCATTGATGTCACTGCGTATGAAGGTGTCTTTAAGAAAATACTGCCTCAGGGGCGATAATAATTCTTCAAGAGTGCTACTGGTTACCTTCATAGAAAAATCTTGACGACATTTTAATTTTTTATTGAAAAACTTTCCGCAAAGAAAACAATTGTTGTCTTACAGGATATATTCTTTAATTATCAAGGCACGATAACAATTCCTGCATGCTAAGTGGCTTTTCAAGAATGCGAAATGTTGATGCCGAAGTTTTTGGAACACTAAGCCCGCTTAACAGGTTCAAATGAGTTTGCGGATAATTATGTAAAATGAATTCCGTTTTCTCCCAACCTGACCCATCGGGAAGCATATTATCAAGGAAAACATATTCAGGGTGTTCTTTCTCGAGCATCATCATCCCTTCGGTAAGAGTGCGCGCTACTAAAAAATCAACATTCTCATTTATGAGAAATTTTTTCATCAATATTCCGAAATCCTCATCATCATCTACGAGCAATACTTTTTTTCTGTTTGTCATGTGATTCTATTGAGTAAAATTCTATGCCCGGCTTTCTATTGTTAACTATCCTTGTAAAGATGAACCTTTAATTCCATTAAGTGTTACTTAATTTCCACCAAAAGTTGTATCATTCACTTATCAACCTAATTGAATTAATTGTTTGTTATTCATAAATCCTTTCTGTTAAATTTTCTAATGGCAACCAATGATGGAATTACAAACCATAATATAAGTATGAAAGCTGATAATAAACTGCCAAGATTACTTCCAAAAAAATCTTTAAACAATGCTCCTGTATAGCCCATGATGGCTGCAATATCAATTTTTAAGAGGATGAGAATACGGACAAGATCAAGCGGGTTTAAGCACGATAAAGCAATCATATAATTCTCCATAGGATAGTCGCTGAATTGAAAAAGAAGGAATAATATTATTCCGTCATAGATTAATGTGAAATAAAACCACATCAAAATAGTAACTCCTATTCCTTTTGCTTTGTCTTTCGTGTAAACCGCAGCCATTAAAGCAAATGCGGTAAAACATGCGGTTAAGGCTACTCCGGAAATCAGGAATAGAAAACTTGTTTTATCACCTGCAAAAAGCAACAATGGAATACCGGTGCCTAAAATAAACGCTATGCTTAATGCAGACATTAATCCTAATAAAATGTTTCTGAAAATTATTTTTCTTTTCAACGGTTGCGCAACAAGTAGTTCAATAAACTCCGAAGAGTTATAGAAATAGATAGTTGAAAAAACTCCGCATATCAATGGTAAAACAATCAATTCAATGTTTAATAAACTGATGATTGCCTTTTCAGTTGTTTCAGAAATATTGAAAATACTCAGACTGATAATGAGCAAAGCAATGGTATAGAAAATAATAATTTTATTCTTAATAATATCAATAAAAATATATTTAAAGAGTGTGTTCATGGTCTTTATAACCCATCACTTTGGCAATAGCGCGTGATAATTTAATCTCTCCGGTTTCAAATTTTAATAGGTCAATATTTTTTTGAAACTTTATTTGTCCTTCCTGCAAAAAGATTACTTCATCTACTAATTCATCCAGGTCACTTAATACATGCGAAGTGATTAGAATTAATTTTCCTTTATCTTTTTCCTTTAATATTTTGGATTTCAATATCTCTGCGGATACGGGATCAAGTCCCGCTGTGGGTTCATCAAGAATAAGAATATCAGGACTAAATAGAAATGCAAGACAAGCACTAATCTTTTGCCGTGTCCCGCCCGAAAGTGTACCCAGTCTTTTAGAATTAATTTTTTCAATTTCAAATTGTTTAACCAAATCTGTATCACATTGATCCCATTCTGTTTTACGAACATCAGTAATCATTTTAAATAACTGACCGATAGTCATGTTATCGGGATAGCGTCCTATTTGCGGCATGTATCCAATGTCTTTTCGATACAACCATTCGTTTTTAATTAATTTGCCTTTGATAAAAATATTTCCACCATCAGGAATTACAAGTCCTAGAATTGATTTTATTAAAGTAGTTTTTCCTGATGCATTAGGTCCGATCATCGCAATACACCCTCCTTGCGGTAAGGATAGATTGATTTCATTCAACACCGTGAGCTTGCCAAATTTCTTTGTGAGGTTTTCAATCTTAATCATAAGGTCCGCGCTTTCATAAGCGGCTTTTCGTCTTTCAAATCAATTGGAGTAAGGCTCGGTACTGCTTTTTCTGCTCGTTCAAGCAGCATTACTATAAAACTTCTGTACAGCATTATGCTATAAGGCATTTCTTCTGTTACCATTGCAAACATACTTACGGGATGAAAGGGCACATCCCCTTTGCCATCTTTATTCAAATCATAACCTTCATATTTATCCCAATAGTTATTTTCAAATTTATTCAGCACCAAAGTTCCATTAGTAGCTACATCAAAGGTATTACCCTTAAAATTATTTTCTGTAACAGTTATATCACTGCAGCTTGCCTGTATGCGAAAACCCCATCCGTTCTTTTCAAAGCGATTCTGTTTCACTTGCAGCCTGTTGGTACCCTCCATAAAAATTCCAACGGTGTTATCTGTAAAAATATTTTTGGCGATAAGTCCGTCAGAAATCTCTTTAAGCAAAATTCCGTAGGACGAAGCTCCCTGGTTACTTTCAAATGTATTCTGGATCATATTTACATGATGCGAAAACATAACAGCCACACCGGCTCCGTTTTCGATAAAAGTGTTTTGAGTGTAGGTGTCGTTGTTTGAAAACATGAAGTGCAAACCGTACCGCATATTTTTGGTGCTGTAGTTATTTTTTATTTCTGATTCGGTTACAAACTCAAAATAAATTCCATCACGATGACTGGAAATTTTATTGTTTAATATAGTTGCCCGATTACATTTCCACAGATGAATGCCGTTTCCTGTATTCTGCTCTTCGCGTGGTGAACCTGTGATTACATTATTGCGTACAGTGAAGTTGGAGCAATTTGAAATATGTATGGCAAAGCTTGAATTGATGATTGTATTATTCTCCAGGATAAAATTTTGCGCGTCAATCACTTTTATACTTGCAAAATCATTCATTGATGAATAACCAGAGTTTTTGAATGTGATTCCACGGACTAAAAAATGCTGAGCTGAGATGGTTAAAATTTCAAATCGGGTTTCTCCATCAATAACCGGATTATCAATACCGATTAAATTCAGAGATTTAGAAATAACGATATTACCTTCCTTGTAAATTCCACCGCTTATAAAAACAGTGTCGTTTTGCTTTGCAATATCAATTGCCTGTTTGATTTTTTTTATAGGATAATTTTTTCCAACATAAATTGTTGAACAAATCCCATTCAGTGTAAGAACAAAAAGAAGAAATATTGTAAGTGACCAGTGCTTCATATTAATTTGAATTAATTTTTACTTCATCCCATTTCAATATAACACCTGGCTTATCCTTTTTAAAAGCAATGGCTGCTTCGTTGCTTTGAAATGCAGCAGTATTTCCTCCCATCGGTGAACGTAAATCTTCATTAAAACAAAAAGTTGCCATTTCTACATCCAGGAAATCGTTTTTATCCTCATAGTTAATTACCAGTTTTTTAGCGGTTTCATTTTCTTTAACAACACCTGAATTTATAAACTGCACCATGCAAACAAGATCATCAAACTTGAATACCTTTCCTTTGGAAGTAATAATTTCTGTAGCAAACTTTTCATCCATGATAGTCATTTTGCATTCACTGCATTCATCCTTGCCATAATTGATTGGTTGCGGTTCCTGACTACATGCTGAAAATGTAATTGCGATAAGTAATACTATATGTTTTCTCATAATGAAATTCATTTTGATCTTCTTTTTTCGATAAACCAAATTACACCTGCTATCACCACCACACTTATAATAACATAGCCACCCACATCAGGCATAGAATAAGCATCGAAGTTGAGGAGTTTTTTATGTCCTAAGATCGGAGGCTGATAACCCATTCCCGGAACTTTGATGGGCGCATTAGGATCAAGATTGTGTCCGTAATCATAACCCCATTGGTAAAAATCATATAACGCTAATAAGCCTCCAATGGCTGATACTATCAGATAACTCAATAAAATTTTTCTGCTTCCTGTAAAAGCTATAACCAAACCATAAAGAATAAATGCAGCAACAACATAAACGAGATAAGTAAATTCCGGAAACATTTCCACGCTTATTTTTTTCATGCCTATGTAATGATTCAAACCGTTGATAATATCTACCTGACCTGTAATATTATTCAACCAGATTTTCATTACCAATCCTTCAGGATATTGTGGTGCGAATAAATCAATGCGCCAAACAGGAAGAAAGTATGCCGCAATAATCGAAAGGGATGTAATGGCAATTATACTTCTGGAAATGATACTTAGTTTTTTCATAAATAGCTCTTCAATTAATTAAAAACTCTTTCCTGCATGGAAGAGACAAATTCAACTCTATTTATCAGCCGGAGGCAGCAGCACTGCATCTATCACATAAACTATTCCGTTGGAGGCTGGAACTGTTGCGACAACATTAGCTGAATTGTTAACCATCATTTTACCATCTTTAATATTAATCGTTATGTTTTTCAGGTTTGCCTGGTTAATGGTTTGCCCATCAGTAAGATAATCTTGTTTGTACCCGCCAACAGCTACATGATACTCCAAAATTTCGCGGAGCTTATCTTTATTCTCTGGTTTCATTAAATCGTCCACAGTGCCTTCAGGTAGTTTGTCAAACGCTGCATTAGTTGGCGCAAATACAGTAAACGGTCCTGCATTTGCCAGGTCGTTAACATATTCTGCCTGCTTCAATGCAGCTACCAGTGTTGTATGGTCTGCAGAGCCAACAGCAATTTTTACAACGTCTTTTTGGGATACATCATCCACAACCGATTCCTGTCCCACTTCTGTTTCAGTTGTATTTTCAGAAGAAGATTGTTGATCATCTTGCCCGGCATTTTGTTTACATGAAACAAAACCTGCTATAATTATGCTTGAAATTAATAATGATAACTTTTTCATATTCTATTATTTTAAGGATTAGCTTTTGGTTGATTTGTTCCTGTACTGAACGAGATCGGAACAGTTGAATTGGGCACACTCACACGAATGTATCCTGACATCTCCTGGTGCAATGCTGAACAAAAATCAGTACAATACATTGGGAACACACCGGTACGCTCAGGTTTCCATGCGAGTGTTTGTGTTTCGCCAGGCATTATAAGGAGTTCTGCATTGTTAGCTCCTTTTACTGCGAACCCATGTGGCACGTCCCAATCCTGTTCGAGGTTTGTAACATGGAAATAAACTACATCACCCAATCTCACTCCTTCAATATTATCGGGAACAAAGTGTGAACGAATGGAAGTCATATAAACATGCACCTCGTTTCCTTTGCGAATCACTTTCGCTTCCTTTTCCCCTTTTGCAGCAAACGGATGGGCATTGTCTTCAATCTTAAAAATTTTGGTTGAGTTTTTTGAAATCAATTCAGCGGGTATGGCTTCTGCATAATGAGGTTCACCTATTGTTGGAAAATCAAGTATGAGTTTCATTTTATCTCCACTGATATCAAACAATTGTGCGCTCTGTGCAAGCTCAGGTCCTGTAGGCAGGTAACGATCTTTCGTAATTTTATTATAAGCAACCATGTATTTGCCCCACGGTTTTTTTGTGGGTCCACCGGGAATACTTAAGTGACCAACCGAATAATAAGTTGGCACACGGTCAACAACTGATAAGTCACTTAGTTTCCATTTCACTATTTCGCTTGATACAAAAAAAGAAGTGTAAGCATACCCATCAGCATCAAACTCTGTGTGTAAAGGTCCTAGTCCTGGTTTCTTTACTTCACCATGCAATACTGCATCATATTTTAAAACAGGAATACCTTCGTAATTGCCATCATAGTTTTTATCGGCAATGGCTTTTTGAATTTTTGTAAATGAAAACACCGGAATAATAGCTGCTAATTTTCCGCTGCCAACTATGTATTCACCAGTCGGGTCAGTATCGCAGCCATGAGGTGATTTCGGACAAGGCATAAAGTAAACCATATCCGGGCAATCCTTAGGGTCCAGCACCAAAACTTCCTTTTCAATAGTTGAAGTTGCACTGTGTGTACTTTCGTTATATACATTATGTGCATAAGCAACATTTCTCTTTTGTGCTTTACCTGCCTTAACATATTCTTCAGCTTTTTTCCAGTTTACCGCCATCACAAAATCCTTATCCTTTTGTGATGCATTTACTTCCAGTAAAGTATTTGCTCTTTCAGAATTATAACAACTGAAAAACATCCATCCATGTGATTTTCCTTTTCCTGCACGAGCCAAATCAAAGTTGACACCGGGCAATAATATTTGGAATGCAATGCTCATTGACCCACTCGTTTTATCTAAAGCAATAAAACTCACCGTGCCCTTAAAATTTTGCTTGTAAGTGTTGATAGGAACATCACCATTGGTATTATCCATCGGAATACTGAATCGTGTGCCGGCAATAACGTATTCACTATTTTCGGTAATAAATGGAGAAGAGTGATTGCCACCGCTGTTTGGAATCTCAATGATTTCATTGGTGCGGAAAGTTTTCAAATCTATTCTTGCGATACGCGGTGTGTTGTTACCATTCCCAAATACCCAGCGTCCATCATGTACTCCGTCAGTTTCTGAAAGTGCAATATGATGTAAATCGTCCCAGGGAACAAAACCATGAGAAGTGTTAAGCATGGGTTTGGTTTCCTCACTATACCCCCAGCTTTTTTCAGGGTCGACAGAAAAAACCGGTATCACACGAAGCAAACGACCGGAAGGCAATCCATATACACTCATTTGCCCGCTAAATCCACCGGAAACGAAGCTGTAAAACTCATCATACTTACCCGGAGCAACATATGCTTTTTGTGCTGCATCACCACTGATTGCTTTAGAGGGTCCTTGTGGTTTGCATGATTGAATAAGCACTGCAAGAGATAATACCCAAACAGCTTTAAAGAAGTCAATTTTCATATTTTTTATTTTTTAGGATTGTTATTTAAGATTATTTCACTCCATCATTTTGACGCATAAATTCATAAACAGCCCTTGCATCGGCATCAGAAAGGCTTTGGTTTGGCATGCGTATTAAACATTCTTCGAACATTGCCTGTGCGGCAGGATCTTTATTCAGCATCTCATCAGTATTGGTAGAAAAATTCATTATCCACTCCGGTTTTCTTCGAAGAGTAACATCTTTCCATCCGGGTCCCACCAATTTTTCATCTGTAAGCTTGTGGCATCCCAGGCATTTCAACTCATAAATTTTATTTCCTGCAAGAGCCATTGACTTATCAGGGTTTGGCGAAACTTCTACGTTCGTAAATTTACCAATGCCTTTTTCGTCATCTGATGGCTTTATTTTCTCCGTTTTTGCTGTTGAATCTTCTTTCCAGAGATCACCAACAGCGTTATTAGAAGATTCTTCCTTTTTTTGGTTCCCGCCTGAACAAGCATAGATTAGTGCGGTGATGCTTAAAAAAATAATTGCTTTTTTCATACTTGATTATTTTTAACGCCCCAAAAGTATAGCGGTGAATAGTGAATATTTATGAGTTAAGTTATGTATGAGTATGATAATAATCATGCCTTCTGAAATTTTAATGTTATTTAATTGATTAAACAGCCCATAGTAAAAAACAATTTTACTCTTGGACTCTGAACGTCACATCTACCTGCAAAGCATTGCCTAAAAAATATTTTTAAAAAGTATATTATGCTTTTAAAAGAGTTTTTGAACGCTTAAAGTTAGTTGAGCAATATACTGCCCATTTTATCTTTCATCGCTAATGCCTTAGGAAAAAGAATATTATTTTCAAGATGGACATGAAGATGTAAGTCCTCTTCAAACTGTCTTAACTCATCAAAGGTTAAGCGGAAAGTTGTGCATGCATCAACAGGTGGTAAATAATTCCAGGTAAGTTTCCTGATTTCATTCATTAAACCTCCTGCAATATCATGCTCCTTCATCATTACATTGATGGGAGTTTGAATGCTTTCCTTGCTGATGTCATGATTATCCTGGACGGTTTCCAGGCTTTTAATTCGAGGAAACAAAATCACTTCTTCTTTCATCATGTGATTTTCCATTTCGCGTTTAACATCATCAAATAGCTGCTTGATCTTTATTAATGACGGATGCCTTAACCCGTGTTTATCCGCTACTTTTTTTAAATGTTCGTTGATGATGGGAGCATATTCTTTAACATAAGCATGATGCTTGCTTATGATATGATCAACAAGTTGTGTCAGCGACAAGTCATCATACTTAATTTCGGAATCACTGTTTTTCTTACTGAAAATAATATCTAATTCGATTTTGATTTCATCAAGTCTTTCTGCATTGTCGGAAAGTGCATCATGCAGTGTTTTTTTTCCTCCGCAGCAATAATCAAGATTATACTTTTCTAATAGCTGTGCTGCCTGGGGCTTCAGGGTAACAATTTTTGCCAGTGTTAAATTTTCTATGTCTTCCATTTTCTTTGTTTTTAACTATTAATAAACATCATGATCCTGTGTATTCTCGCTTTCAATTTTCCAATGCTCTGCCAGGCTTTTGCCTTCTTCGTTCTGTTGTTCTAAAGTCCAGTTATCGGTGGCTGATGTTTCCAACCACACATTGCCTGATTTACGAAAAACCTGTACATATAAACCGAAACGCCTTTCAAAATTTCCTTCTATTTCACTTACCGTTGTATTTTTTCCGATTCTGATTTTACCAGGCTCAATAGTTCTTCGAACCTGCATAAGTTTTATCTCGTTATTTATCATTTTATTCTTAGCAGTCCCTTTACCGGTAATATGTGGTTCATAAAAAAATTCAATTTTTAAAAAAGGATAAATTGTATTGAATTCGTTTTGAAGATTACGAATTGTTTTATCCTGTTCGATGTAAATCTCCTTTTTCATGCGATGATTTATTTCACTGTCATTAAACTTCATTGTGCAAATATTTGCTTATAAATACTTTTTAATTATGATTAAGATCATAAGCGCATGAGATTATTATCAGTGTTACACTGCTTTTTTATACTTCTCCCGGAATGATCAATACAACCTCATCACAGAATTTTATCAAAGGCATATTTAACAGGTCTTAAAAACTCTAAGTGATTATTATCACCGGACTTTATGACAAGGATCATTTTAAAAATCATACAGACCAGCGAGATTTGCCAGCAAACATTTAAAGCATTCAGCCATGAAAACTATTCTTATTCCAACAGATTTCTCCCCGACTTCTGCTTCTGCAATCCTATATGCATTGGAGCTGAACAAAAAGATAAATGCAAAAATCATTTTATATCACGGATACGTTATGCACCATTATGCAACTGATGTTCCAATGGTTGCTACTGAACCGGAAGAACTGAAAAATGATTCATTAGAAGCTTTAATTGAATTAAAAAGAAAATACAAAACATATTATCCTGAAATGCAAATCGAAACAGTTTTCAGCGATGCGCAGGAAGCGATTGCGAATGAAATAAGTGATATAGCACAGACAGAAAAGGCTGACCTGATTATTATGGGAACCTCCGGTGCCAGTGGTATGAAGGAAGAGTTATTTGGAACCACCGCTACAGCATCTATTGAAAAAGCACCCTGCCCGGTTTTATTAATTCCTGAAAAAACCAATCTTCTGAAAATTGAAAAGATTGTGTTTGCAACAGATTACCAGGATAATGATTTAGAATCACTGGGTTTTCTTTGTAAGATTGGTGCATTATACAATGCAGAGATTATCATCGTGCATATTTCGCAAACTGCACACACTGATGAATACGAGCCTGATTTGCTGGAATGGTTTCGACATGAATTAAAAGAAAAGCAGCATGTTGAGTATAAAAACATTTCCTTTCATTTACTGATTGCCGGTGATGTAGTTGACGAATTGCAAGCCTATATTGAAAAATATAAGGTTGATATTGTTGCTATGTCAACCAGGAAACGAAACACTTTTTCAAGGCTCTTTAATAAAAGCTTTACCAAAACATTTGCCTATCATACGCACATTCCGTTATTGGCTTTTCACGGAGTAAAAAGTGTTAAGGATGAATTAATGATTGAATCAATCTGACCTCTATGAAAGTAATGGGAAAGGGAGTGAAAGCTCCCTTTTTTATTTGTGTAATTTTTTAAGACACGAGATTGTTATTAACTGATCGCTCGCTTATCATTAAACAGAATCCATCATTTCCGTCCTCACCTTTCATTCTTTTTCCCCTAATGAAATGAGTATTTAACCCAACTGATTTTTAAAATTTAAACCATAGAGTAAAAACATCTTGCAGTACAAGAGTATCTTTTTCTGCAGGGTAAATCAATAGGAATAGCAATAAAAGCGTTCTTGGAAAAACATGACGCATGTCCCAAATTGAATTGAGCAATGACATACCTATGGTAACAATAAGCAGATCACAAGCAAGCAAATACAATGAGATATATTTGAATACGCCAATGATGAGAAAAAATCCACAAATTAATTCTAAGTAGGAAGTGATGTAAGCACCGGCACTGATAATAAAAGAGGGCATCCTCAATTTACTGTAATCAGGACGAATGGTATTTATAACATTGTGTATTTTAATCTTAAACACTTTTTCAAAACCCTGTCCAAAAAATAAAATGCCAAGTAATACTCTTACGAAAAAGGGAGCGAAGTTTTCAGGTGAGATGAAGTACATACGTTGTTTAATTTTTAATAATGTTACAAATGTAACCCTCTGCAAGGTGAATCAGATGATAATGATCGTGTTGCTGCGAAAGATTAATTATTTAATTTTTGAATAATTGTATTGATTTGCTGAAGCCTGTTGCAGAAATCCATTCTTATAAAGTATTTTTTTAACTTAATACTTCCAGTGTTCCCGCTCCTTCTCTTATCACCACAGGTTCTCCACTTGTGCAATCAATAACAGTACTTGGAATATTACTACCGTAACCTGCATCCACAATAACATCAACTGTGTTTCCATACTGTGCATTTATTTCATTCGGATCAGTAGGGTATTCAGTAATTGCATCATCAGCATGTAATGAAGTTGCAAGCAGCGGATGTCCAAGTGAATCAATAATTCCTTTAATAATAGGATGATCAGGAATACGGATTCCAATGGTTTTTTTACGACTTCTGAAAATGGGAGGCACTTCATTACTAGCTTCAAGAATAAAAGTGTAGGCACCGGGCAATGCACGTTTCAGCAAACGATAAATACTGCGGTCAATATTTTTGGTAAACACGGAAATGTCTTTCAAGTCGCTGCACAGGAATGAAAAATGAGATTTCTCCAACTTAACTCCTTTTATCCATCCGATTTTATCAATCGCTTTGTGATGATAAATATCAGCCACCAATGCATAAATAGTATCAGTAGGCAGAATTGCAACACCGCCATTCTGTAAAACAGCTGCCACTTGTTTAATTAATCGTTCATCAGGATTTTGAGCGCGTATGCTAATCAACATCTTTCAAAATTAATTTAGTTTTGTGATGTGATGAACAAATGAGGTAACAAGTTGATAAAATCTTAAATGATTTAATTTTATTATCTCTATTTCGCACACATTTTAATTATACAATAACTTAATAATATGATCGAAGAAGAATTAGGAATTGGATCACGCGTTAAACATCCTGAATTTGGAGCAGGAGTAGTGATTAACGTTAAGCCCAAAACCTACACCATTGTTTTTACAGAACGTGGACGGATTGAGGTTTCAAAAAATTACAATGCACTCGAAGTTATTGAGGCAGTTGAGGCGGATACTGACCTTGTAAGTTTTTCAGAGGTAGAACGCGTGTTTACCAATATCATGAAACGTTATGCTGACTTTCAGGAAGTGGTACCGCTGGGTGTGAGATGGCAGGGAGGAAAAATGGTTTTGTATCCGGGCAACACGGGTTTACAACCAAAAGAAATTCCGATTGATGTTTTCTTCAATAAAATAATCATGTTGCGTGACAGGTTAAGAGTGATGGAACAACGCATAAATTCAAATGACAAATTAGCTGAAGAAGAAAAGTTAAACCTTCAACAATATCTCACACGTATTTATGGAACTCTCACCACTTTTAATGTTTTGTTTAAAAATACTGAGGATCATTTTGTAGGTGAGAAGGGCAGTTCAAATTAGTATATTTAATTACAATGGCATCACTTCCATCGTTGGATGAATGTGGTACTTGTGCCTGGAATGCAAATCATAACACTCAAAATTTTTTCTCAGCTGGTTTCCTTTTATAAAACTTTTTCCGCTGCGTATTTTAAATTGAGCCATGGGAGGCAATTCTTCCAGTAAAAACCAACCTTCTTTTTTCTGGTCATATTGTTTCAAGGCTTTTTGAAGATTTGCATCTGAACAACTGCTTGCTGCGGGATCATGTAAATATTTTCTTACAGCCATGGCAACATCATCAGGAAAAATTTTTCTTTCTATAAATGGAGAAAGCAAATACCTGAACTCTCGCTTCCATTCTTCACCATGAGGATAAACTTTATTTCCATGTTTTAAGAAACAGGTGAGATGAGCAACCTCATGAGTAAACGTGATGAGAAAAGCATAAGGATTCAAATCATGATTGATGGTGATTTTATGTCCTCTCCCTTTTTGCGGAGGATGATAATCACCATAACGGCTTGCACGGCTGTGCTTAATGCGAACACTGATCCGATGCTGACTGATCCAACCAACGCAATCATCAACAGCATCAGGAGGAAGATATCTGGAGAGAGAATTTCTTAATTGTTCCGAATCCATTGCTGCATACTAATTAACGAATGCTAAACGAATGAAACGAATACAAAAATCCAATTGTTGTGGTATCAATCATTAAATAATATACAACTAAAAAGAATGGCAGACGAAGCATTCGTAACATTCGTTTAGCATTCGTTAATTGGTATGCTTCAAAAATCATTTCAACAACTGATAAACAATCAAACTGCTCATGTAAGCCAACACTCCCATGTAAATGAACTGGATGATGGGCCATTTCCATCCTCCTGTCTCACGCTTCACCACGGCAAGGGTACTCATGCACTGCATGGCGAATGCATAAAACAACATTAGTGACCAGCCAACAGCAGTGTTATATCTCGGCTTCCCGGTATCAGGATTTATTTCTGATTGCATTTTGTCTTTCACTGTCAGCATTTCTGCTTCATCATTACCGGCACTGTAAATAGTGCTCATGGTTCCAACAAAAACTTCGCGTGCAGCAAATGATGTAATCAATGCAATTCCAATTTTCCAATCAAAACCAAGAGGACGAATTGCCGGTTCAATATAATGACCGAGATGACCTGCATAAGACGCCTCCAGTTGTTGCGCATTCAGATTATAAATCAGGGATTTATTTTCGGGATTTGTTTGTTCAATTTGTTGCGCCTGCTGTTCAAGTTCATTGTAACGGGAACCTGGACCGCGTGAAGAAAGAAACCAAAGTATAATGGAGATTGCGATGATTACTTTACCGGCATCAAATAAAAATATTTTAACTTTTTCAATTATCGCATAAAAGATATTGGACCAACGCGGCATCCTGTAAACCGGTATTTCCATAATAAAATAGGCGCGTTCTCTTGCTTTCACAAACCATTTCATCAGGTAAGCTGTTCCTATAGCGCCTAAAAAACCGATCAGATACATTGCCATCAAAACAATTCCCTGGAGATTAATAAAACCCCATATCATTTTTGAAGGGATAATTAAAGCGATGAGTAAGGTGTAAACAGGTAAGCGGGCAGAACAACTCATCAATGGCGTTACCATGATGGTGATGATACGTTCTCTCCAGCTATGTATGGTTCGCGTTGACATGATTGCAGGCACTGCACAGGCAACTCCGCTTATTAATGGAATTACCGATCGTCCGTTCAATCCGAATTTGCGCATGAGTTTATCCATTAAAAAACTTACACGTGACATGTAACCTGTGTCTTCCAGTATCGCAATAAATGTAAACAGCAGCGCAATCTGCGGAATGAAAATGATGATTCCTCCAATGCCGGCAAGAATACCGTTTGTGAGAAGATCGTTTAATGCACCATCAGGAATATGAGTTCGTACCCATGAGCTGGTGAAGGCAAAAAATTTGTCAATAAACTCCATAGGGTATTGCGCCCAGGCAAAAATGGCCTGGAACATTACAAACAATATGAGTAAAAAGAAAACATAACCCCACACACGGTGCATCAGCCAGGAATCAATCCGTTTGTTCCAGGATGGCTGTGTACTCTCTTTACCTTCCTGAACACAGAGATTTATAATTTCCTTGATCACCTTATAGCGCTCAAGTGTTTCGAATGATTTTAATTTTTGTGCATCAAATACATTTGCTTTTACAATCTCAGCAACTTTTTTCTTTAGTTCATCAGCAATAAAAAATGTTTGCAACGTATCTGCATGATGTGCAATCTGGAAAGCTGCATAATCGCTTTTGCTGTTGAGAGTTTCCTTTACTTCATTTACAATAATAGGAGCCAGTTCGCGGGTTTCAAAAATATCACGCACCGGAACTGGAAGGTCATTTACGAGTGCCTGCTTCAGTTCCTCAATACCTTCATTACTGCGCGCATTAATGGGAACTATGCGTACACCCATTCTCAACTCCAGCTCTTTTACATTAATAGTAACACCATGAGCGCGTACAAGATCCATCATGTTGAGCGCAATCAAAGTTGGTATCTTCAAATCAATAACCTGCGAAGCAAGAAAGAGGCTGCGCTTCAGATTGGTGCCGTCAACAATAATAATTACACAATCAGGATGATTTTCTTCTTTCTGATCGCAAAGCACTTCGAAGGGAATGCGTTCATCAGGAGATTTAGGATAAAGACTATAAGTGCCGGGCAAATCCACAATCTCAAAACCTGTTGCTTTGCCGGTTGCCGAATGATAGATTTTACAGTATCCCGTTTTCTTTTCTACCGTTACTCCCGGAAAATTGGCAACCTTCTGATTGAGTCCGGTAAGAATATTAAACAAAGTTGATTTACCGCTGTTGGGATTTCCCACCAGCGCAACTTTAATTTTTTGTGTGATGTGAGAATTGGTTTTCGCGGGTAATGCTAACTCAACATTTTGCTCCCGGTTTTTTGGGATTGATTCTGCACTCATCAAACTGGTGTAACAAGTATTGTATCTGCCTCTTCCATTCTAAGGCTCAATGTAGCACCACCCACTACTATTGCCATAGGACAACCTAATGGTGCAAAACGTGAAACTGTAATTATTTCACCAGGAAGACAACCCATTTCAAGCAACTTTTGTTTCATCACATCATCTGTATAAGATTCAATGATGCAACTTTTTCCTTTAGCGATGCCTGAAAGTTTTGTTACTGTATTTACCATTGTGAAAAATGGGGGATTTGAGAGTGTAAAGATAGGTATTTGGGTTAATCAGGATAACCAAGTTTTTAAAACACTAATTACCAATGGCAAAAACAGATTTCTGATTTTTTAAACTTTAGGATGACGAGTAGTGGTAGAACTGAAATGAGGGCAGTCGCACTTCTTTTTAAAAAGCTTGCAACCAGGCATGAGCAAAGCGGTGGATAAAAAGATAAGAGGAAGAATTTTTTTGATAAATAATTTCATTGCGAATAATCAACGCAAAAATAAATAAGTCATTGCGGAACAAACCATGAAATTTTAAAAACCTTACAGGTTTAAAATCACTCTCTACTTCTTTACTATTTTTAGCCCGTTATGTTTAAGGTGCTTTGGTTCGAAGTAGGACGTTACTGGATTTTTATGAAAGGGTTGCTTATCAAGCCCGAAAAATTTATTGTGTATTACAGGCAAGTAATGCTCGAGCTCGTTTCCATTGGTATAGGTGCGATGGGGATAGTAGTCATCACTTCTATTTTTATGGGTGCCATTATCACCATACAAAGTGCATATAACTTAGTTAATCCACTTGTACCATTATATGCAGTTGGCATTGTAACACGCGATTCTATTATTCTTGAATTCTCTCCCACCATTATCTTATTGGTGCTTGCAGGCAAAGTGGGTTCAAGCATTGCATCAGAAATTGGTACCATGCGTGTTACCGAGCAGATTGATGCACTTGAAATTATGGGAATTAACTCATCAGGTTATCTGACATTGCCAAAAATAGTAGCTGCAATTATTATTCTTCCTTTTGTAGTTCTGCTCAGTATGTTCATGGGAATTGTTGGCGGTTGGGCTGCCGGTGCTTTATCAGGAGTAGTGCCTTCTGCAGATTTTATTAAAGGAGTGCAGGATCAGTTTGTACCTTTCAATATCGCTTTTGCAATGATTAAAACAGTGGTGTTTGCATTTATCGTTACCAGTGTTTCTTCTTATCATGGATATTATACTGAAGGTGGTGCCCTGGAAGTGGGTCAAAGCAGTACCAAAGCAGTTGTTTATAGCAGCGTGGTCATCCTTATATTCGATTATATCCTCACTCAACTTATTCTTGTATGATTGAAGTAAAAAATATTTCAAAAGGATTTAAGGGTAAACAGGTGCTGGATAATGTATCCTGTCTTTTTGAAAAAGGAAAAACCAACCTCATCATTGGCGCAAGCGGTTCAGGTAAAACGGTACTCATGAAATGTGTCGTTGGCTTGTTCGAAGTAGATAAAGGCGCAGTTTATTTTGACGGTCGAAATTTCAGCGAGATGAATTTTAAAGAACGTAAACCAATCCGACAAGAGATAGGAATGGTATTTCAGGGAGGCGCATTGTTCGATTCTCTTTCAGTAGAAAAAAATGTGATGTTTCCTTTAAACATGTTCACTACCCAAACTTATAAAGAGAAACTGGATCGTGTTAATTTTTGTTTGCAACGTGTTAATCTTGTTAATGTAAACAAGCTTTTTCCCAGCGAAATAAGCGGTGGAATGAAAAAGCGGGTAGCCATTGCACGTGCCATTGCCATGAATCCACAATATCTTTTTTGCGATGAACCTAATTCTGGACTCGATCCTCAAACTTCTATTGTGATTGATAATCTAATTAAAGAATTAACTGAAGAGTATAACATGACCACCATCATTAATACACATGACATGAACTCCGTGATTGAAATGGGAGATCACATTGTATTTATATATAAAGGCAAAAAATTTTGGGAAGGCAGCTATGAGGAGTTGAGAGACACAGATAACAAGGAGGTGAATGATTTTGTATTTGCCACCAAGATTATGAAAGCTGTAAAAGCTAATGGATAATTTTTTACTTATCTAACAATGAGTTGGTCAGTTAAGTCCCTTGAGCAATTATTAAAAATAATTCAGTGAAAAAATCTTTACAGATAAATTCATTATAAATCTACCAGGTAGTTCTACATTTGCGTCCGCCAAATTATTTTCTGTGCAAAAGCCCTTATCACTGCAACGCATAACAGCTGCAGGTCTTGTAATTACACTCGGTATTATCTATGGTGACATTGGCACTTCACCACTTTATGTAATGAAAGCCATTATTGGCAACTCCCCCATCAGCGAAACATTGGTTTTAGGTGGTATTTCCTGCATCTTCTGGACCTTAACTTTGCAAACCACACTTAAGTATGTAGTACTCACCTTACGTGCTGACAATAAAGGTGAAGGCGGAATTTTTTCTCTTTATGCTTTGGTGCGAAGAACAAAACGAAAGTGGCTGGTTTTTCCTGCCATCATCGGTGGAAGCACCTTGCTTGCTGACGGAATTATCACACCGCCTATTTCTGTTGCATCAGCCATCGAAGGTTTAAGAGTAATTAATCCGGGCATTTCCACTTTACCAATTGTAATCGCAATTCTTGCAGCCATTTTTATCATTCAGCGTTTCGGCACTTCTTTCATAGGTAAATTTTTTGGACCTGTGATGGTAATTTGGTTTTCAATGTTAGGTGTGCTGGGATTAATAGGTTTGTTGCATAATCCACATGTGCTGCTGGCACTCAACCCGATGTATGCTTTCAATATGCTCATCAATTATCCCGGAGGATTCTGGATTTTAGGAGCGGTGTTTTTATGTACCACAGGAGCAGAAGCACTTTACAGCGATCTCGGTCACTGCGGAAAAGATAACATCCGTATCACCTGGATATTTGTAAAAACCTGTTTGATATTAAATTATTTCGGACAGGGATCATGGTTGCTGCAACATAAAAACCAGGTATTAAATAATGTAAACCCGTTTTTTTCGCTCATGCCTGAGTGGTTTCTTCCCATTGGTATTTTCATTGCTACTGCTGCTGCCATCATTGCAAGCCAGGCATTAATCAGCGGATCATTTACTTTGATTAATGAAGCCATCCGTCTAAACTTCTGGCCCAAGGTGAGAGTGATTTATCCAACGGATGTGCGTGGTCAATTATATATTCCATCAGTTAACTGGTGGCTGTTTACAGGATGTGTTGGCATCACGTTGTTTTTTCGCGAATCAACAGGCATGGAAGCAGCTTATGGATTAGCCATCATCCTTACTATGTTAATGACAACAACTTTGCTTTCTTATTATCTTTATTTGAAACGTTACCCGGTCGCTTTCATCATATTAGTGTTTATGGTTTATATAACCATTGAGTTTTCGTTCCTCATAGCCAATCTCAGCAAGTTTCTGCATGGAGGTTGGGTAACTTTAACATTAGGTTTTTTACTCACCAGTTTTATGTGGGTGCTTTATGAATCGCGTAAAATCCGCAACCGGTTAGTAGAGTTTGTTAAGATAAAAGAATATCTCCCTCTTCTTAAAGAATTAAGTGCAGATAATTCAATTCCGAAATATTCCACTCATCTTGTTTATTTAACCAGCGCCAACAACTATGCTGAAATAGAAGAAAAAGTGATGTATTCTATATTACATCATTTGCCAAAGCGGGCTGATTTATACTGGTTCGTGCATGTAGATGTGCTTGATGAACCTTACACTCAGGAATATAAAGTAACAGAGTTAACGCAGGGCAACGTAATAAGAATAGATTTCCGGATTGGTTTCCGTATTGATCCGCGCGTTAATTTAATGTTCAGACAAGTGGTTACTGACATGGTAAAAAATAATGAGGTGGACATTACCAGCCGTTATCAATCACTGCACAAACGTAACATGCCTGGTGATTTTCGTTTTGTAGTGATGGAAAAATTTTTAAGTCTTGATAATGATCTTCCTTTTATTGATAAAATTATCATGGACATTTATTTTTTCATTAAAAAACTCTCATTACCTGAAGAACGTGCATTTGGTTTAGATACCAGTTCAGTTACTGTTGAAAAAGTACCACTGGTGGTAAAGCCAATAGCAGGATTGAAACTGAAGAGGGTTGGATAAAAACTCCTTTCTTTAATTAATAACAAATCTTTCCAAGGTATTGGCAGAACGTACAATAAGGATTGGGATTTCGATTTCACACTAAAAACCTGTTAATCCATCCACAATAAGCATCAAAAAAGAATTTAACTGCACTACTTTTCATCTAAGAATAAGTTTTTGCCAGAAATGATAGAAAATTAAGGGGTACGTTGTTAAAAACCTGTTTTATTTTCAAACACACCCCCCATTTTATGACCCTTGTGCAAAAAAAACTATGTTTTTATTGACAAACCACCTAAAATCCCTATACATTTGCACGCGTTATAAAAAATCATTTAAATACTTAAATAAAAACAGATGTCTCAATTACGTTTTAAAGCACTTGACAGCAGTTCCAACCGTCCACCTGTGGTTGCAGGCTTAAATGGTTATGGAGGAAAAATTTCTGACTACTTCGGAGTTTATGTATTCGACAAAGAGAAAATGCATAAATTTTTATCTAAAGAAGTCTATAAGCAAGTGATGGAAGCCACTGAAACCGGTCAGAAGATTGACCGTAAAGTTGCAGAGCTTGTAGCAGCAGCCATGAAGAGTTGGGCTATAGGGATGGGAGCTACACATTATACACATTGGTTTCAGCCGCTAACAGGTTCTACTGCGGAAAAGCATGATTCGTTTTTTGAACTAGGTGATGACAGAAGAGCATTAGAAGCGTTCTCAAGCTCTGCATTGGTACAACAGGAACCTGATGCTTCCAGTTTCCCAAGTGGAGGCATTCGTAACACATTTGAAGCACGTGGATATACTGCATGGGATCCAAGTTCTCCTGCATTCATCATGGAAAACCCATCTGGAAAAACACTTTGCATTCCAACCATTTTTGTTTCTTATACCGGTGAGACATTGGATTTTAAAGCTCCGTTATTAAAAGCATTACACGCTTTAAATCAGGCTGCGGTTCCGGTATGCCAGTATTTTGATAAAAATGTTAACCATGTATTTTCAACACTCGGTATCGAACAGGAATATTTTTTAGTAGACATTGATTTATATAACGCACGTCCCGATCTGGAAATGACCGGCAGAACTTTATTTGGTGCAACACCGGCAAAGGGTCAGCAGTTGGAAGATCATTACTTTGGTTCTATACCGTTGAGAGTACATTCATTTATGGTTGATTTTGAGAGTGAGGCATTTAAATTAGGTATTCCTTTAAAAACACGTCATAATGAAGTTGCACCATCTCAGTTTGAGTGTGCTCCTGTTTTTGAGGACATCAATCTTGCAGTTGACCACAATCAATTGCTGATGGATGTGATGGATAAAGTTGCACGCAGACATCATTTCAAAGTATTGCTGCATGAGAAACCATATGCAGGCATTAATGGTTCAGGCAAGCATAATA
>JANLUX010000389.1:0-31268 GCA_031363705.1 Bacteroidota bacterium | reverse complement strand
AATCAAGAAAGCTGGAGTTATACATTAAACGAATGAAAAGTAAAGTGTTTATCAAAAAATTAATTGACAACGAAAAAGAAGTAGAAATTCTGAAACAAAAAGTTTTAGGTAGCTGACTCTACCGATACATCGGTACAGTTGATCCTTGTTCCGATTCATCGGAAGAGCCCAAGTGGGCCACAAAGTAAAGCCGGTCTAAAAAATTTTGACCGGCTATTTTTTAATAGTTATTATGACGAAATAAATAATAGTTTGCCGCAGGCACTTCGTAACTCAGATATATAATAATGATTACCTCGATACAACTATTAGTGTGATTCTGGAATTAATAAATCAGAAAATATTTTGTTAAAAAAATCATGGAAATTCACACAGTGTCCAGAATTCTCCAAGTATTCTAAAAGTATTTTCGAATTGAGAAATATCAACTGGTTTCAGTATGTATCCTGCAATATTATAATCATAAGCATCCTTACGGTCATGAGCATCATTGGATGTGGTTACCACAAAAACGCTTAAATGTTTCAGTCCTTTGTCAGCGCGCAATTCCTTTAAAAACTCTATGCCATTCATACGCGGCATATTTAAATCCAAAAGAATTATTTGTGGAAATGGCGAAAGTTTTTCCTGTCCGTTTGTTCCGCGAAGTTTGTCTAACGCTTCCTCTCCATTTTGTGCGTGATGAAGACTCGAAACTATATTCAACTTTTTCAACACCCTTTCAACCACCATTTTATCAACACCATCGTCCTCGATGTGGAGCAGATTAATACGTTTCTCGCCCATAATTTTTTTATTAGTGTAACCTTATTTAACAGCTTACGTAATACAGTACTAAAGGAAAAAATTATCTTTAACGGGATAAAAGTAATAGCATCTTTCATTCAAAGACTACAAAAAGGCAAAATAAATGTTTAAAAGACTATTCTTAAACGATCTTTATTACAATACCATAGCCAATGATGATCTCATTGCCAAGCAGAGGTATAAACTTTTCAGAACCACTTCTATTGTGGGTACACTGGCGTGTTTTCTCTTTGTGGCGCAAAGTGCAGCTACTTATGCTTTCACTCACCCAATTGTGTTGGTGACCAGTATTATCGGAAGCATCTTTTTTGTTAACCTCGTTCTGCTTCCTATTCATAAGAAAAACCGCACGGCTTATGTAACTATTAATATTTTATCAATCTTGCTTATCCATCTCATAATGTATTATTCGGGTGGAATAAAAGCTTCTGCATCTTATTATCTTGCTCCTATCACGCTGATGGGTTTTATGCTTTTAGGAAATAAAATCGGCAGGATATTATTTTTACTGGTAGCAGCAAACATTGCCTATTTCTTCTACATAACTGAATACACTAACCTTGTAACATATGATTTGATTGGTCATACTCCGTATTTAATCAATCTTGATTTTTTGATTACCGGCTTATTTGCTTTTTTTATTCTTGCTTCGCAAATGAATTATCTGGAGAGTGGAAAAAATATTGTGATTGAGCGCATAACAGCACAACGAAATGAGTTGCGTTCAAAGAATAAGGAATTAAGAAAACTTTCCATTGTAGCAAGTAAAGCAGAAAATGCAATTATTATAACTGATAAAAGTGGATTTGCAGAATGGGTTAATGATGGATTTGTGAGACTTACAGGATATGGATTTGATGAAGTGAAAGGAAAAAATGCTGCTGAGATGTTGAGTGGCAAAAATTCAGACCGCACCACTCTTGAAGAATTAAAAAATTGCATTATCAGAAGGCAGCCATTTACCGGAGAAGTATTGAAATATCACAAGGATGGAACAAAATTCTGGACACAGGTAACGATGACTCCGATTGTGGAAGAGGAAAACAATGAAACGAAATTTATTTTTATCGAGAGTAATGTTACGGTTAGGAAAGTGGCAGAAGAAAAGATGAAACAGTACATGGATAATCTTGAAAAGAGTAATGCAGAGCTCGACAAGTTTGCTTATGTGGTTTCACATGATCTCAAAGCTCCATTGCGTGCAATTGGCAACCTGACAGGTTGGATCGAGGAAGACATGGGCGAAAAATTAGACAATGATATCCGCGGACATTTCAATACGATTAAAGGTCGAGTAATAAGAATGGAAGGATTGATCAATGGTATTCTGGATTATACTAAAGCAGCTAAGGATGGTGCTAAAATTGAAACATTCAGCGCTGAAGAATTAGTGCGTGATTCAATTGATTTAATAGGCGCTCCTGCTAATGCTGTTATCAATATCCGGCAAAATATGCCTGTTATGAATGCAGAACGGGTAAAAATTCAACAGGTATTTTTAAATCTTATTCACAATGCTGTAAAATATAATGATAAAGAAGATATACAGGTTGAAATAGGTGCAGAAGACAAAGGAAAGGAATGGCAGTTTTATGTAAAGGATAATGGTCCGGGAATAGAGCAGCGTTATCATGAAAAAATATTTGTCATTTTTCAAACTTTAAATGCGCGTGATGAAGTGGAGAGTCGTGGTGTTGGATTGGCAATTGTGAAAAAAATTATTGAAGAAGCAGGGGGAAAAATATGGGTTGATTCAGAAAAAGGAAAAGGAGCTGCATTTTATTTTACCTGGCTTAAAGAGAAAAAGAAAAATGTTGAAGAGACATTATTGCTCGAGACATCAGCCTGAAAAAATTGCAAGTTTTTTTCAAAGATTGAAACTTTTTATCCTGACCCTTCGTTAAACTTTAGAAAAACACGAATATGCAAACCGCAGTTAAAGTAAAATCCATTTTAGATACGGAAGTAAAAAACCTTCATAGCCTGTTACAGCAATTGAGCGTTGAAGAAAGAATTAATTATGTAAAAGGAATGATCCCATGTCTGTTATCAATTCCACATCAAATTAATTCAGGCAGTCAGCGTCTCACTGAAAAACATCTGACTCCATTTAATAATTTAACAAAATCACAATCAGAATTAATTGCTGATCTCTCCAGTAAAACTGAAAACTTATATAAGTTAATGGGAGAAGAAAACTAACTGGTTAAAGTTGATTTATTAAGGATAAAAATTTATTCATCCCTTTTCGTTTCTCCTCATCTAAAACGTACTGAATATTTTCAGTCAGGTATTTTTTAATATCATAATGATTATTTGATAGCGAATTAAATAACACTTCGCGGTTATCTAATCCATATTTTAATGCCTCATTAAAAAGGATTTGAAAATTTTCCTTCAATGAGGTGTTGGTTACCCAGCAGGCAAAAACAAAAGGCAAGCCTGTAAATTTTTTCCATTCAAGAGCCAGATCATATTTATAATGAAAGCTGTTGCGCAATGCAAGCGCACGGTCACCGATAACTACTGCTGCAGAATGAGGCGGAATGTTTTGAAGATCGTTTGGTTTTTCATCAAGCCATTCAGGTATTATATTCCAGTAAAAATGAGCCAGTGTTTTTGCAAGTAAAACCGAAGTGCGTGATTCATGATCTAACACCACAGATTGGATTTTTTCTAACGGCACATTGCTTAATAATAAAACAGATGCTACTTCGCCATCAGCAGCAATGCAATAGTCAGAAATAATATGTGCGTCAGCAATCTTTTGAATGGTAGCTACAGGAACCAATCCAATGTCAGCCTCTTTTGTAATCAGCTTTCTGGCACATTCAGCAGGATGATCAAGAATAAGTTCTGTTTGTTTTGAAACTTCACTGTTTTGCAAACCATAAATAAAAGGTGTTGCATTCAAATAGGAAACTGCTGAAACACGAATTTTGTTTTCCACTAACCGTTAGTGCATAATTTTAAAAACAAGTTCCTTTAAAAGTTCTCCGTCATCGGCACTAATGTTATTTACGCCTTTAGATTTGAGATCATACTCATGTAACAAACCAAAAACCGAAGCTAATTTTTTTGAAGGATAATTTTTTGCTCCATTAATGTAATCAGCCATAACATATGGGGAAACCCCCAATGAATTTGCAGCCGCATTTTGTGATTTATCCGGCAACGAATGATAAAGTAATACTTTGCTGAAAAAGGAATACAAAGTGCCCATAGTAAGAGGCATGGGATTGGTTTTAGGATTTGCTTTAAAATAATTAATAATGCGGTTTGCCTTGGCAACATTTTTAGTGGCGAGTGCTGAATTCAATTCGAAAGAATTAAACTCTTTACTGATGCCAATGTTTTGTTCAATATGAGTGGTATTTATTTCCTGACCGGGTTTTAAATTGATAAAAAGTTTATCACATTCATTGGCAATGCGTGATAAATCATTTCCCAGTGAATCAGTCATTAGCTGCGATGCCTTTGCTTGAATTTTGTAACCTTTCTCCTGTATATAATGATTGATCCAGTCAGGAATTTTGTTTTCGTAGATTTTTTTTGATTCAAATACCGAAGCATGTTTATCAATTGCTTTGAAAAGTTTTGTGCGTTTATCAAAACTTTTATACTTGAAACAAAGCACAAACAAAGTAGAAGTTAACGGATTCTGAAAATAATTCAGCAGCGGATCAGCATCTGCTTTGTCATCGTCTTTTTTCTTTTTAAAGTATGGCATATCCTGTGCTTCTTTCACAATCAGCACCTGGTAATTACTCATCATCGGATATCGCTTAGCCATACTTATCAGCGAAAGCGGTTCAGCGTCCCTACCGTAAACTATTGTTTGATTAAACTCCTTTTCCATTTCGCCAAGCACGGAACTTTCAATGTAATCACTTATGCGATCAATGTAATAGGGTTCATCACCATGTAATAAATACACAGGCGAATAAATTTTATTTTTCAGGTTGCGAAAAACTTCATCGTATGATTTAGCAGCCATTACTTCAAACTAAAACCTCAGATGCTTTACTGTCAACCCAACATTTATTAATTCATTTAAAGCTGCAATTCCAATTTTCAAATGATCTTCCACAAAATGTTCAGTCACGGTTTTATCACTTAAAGCAGTTTTAATACCTGTTGAAATCATTGGCTGATCACTCACTAACAGCAACGCACCACACGGAATCTGATTAGCAAAGCCGGTAGTGAAAATGGTAGCTGTTTCCATATCAATACCCATGCAACGTGTTGTTTGCAGATATTTTTTAAATGCAGTGTCATGCTCCCATACTCTGCGATTGGTGGTGTAAACAGTACCCGTCCAGTAATCGCGGTTGAAATTTCTGATTGTTGTGGACACTGCTTTTTGCAAACTAAATGCTGGCAATGCCGGAACTTCAGGAGGTAAATAATCATTAGAAGTTCCTTCGCCACGAATGGCTGCGATAGGAAGAATTAAATCTCCGAGTTTATTTTTCTTTTTCAATCCGCCACACTTGCCGAGAAATAAACATGCTTTGGGTTTTATTGCACTTAGCAAATCCATCATGGTGGCAGCATTGGCACTTCCCATTCCAAAATTGATAATGGTTATTCCGTTAGCAGTTGCATTGGGCATTGGCTTATCTACACCCACCACTTTTACTTTATTCCATTTTGCAAAAAGATTCACGTAGTATTGAAAATTTGTGAGTAAAATATATGCTCCGAAATTTCCAAGTGTTTCACCTGTATATCGTGGTAACCAGTTCTCAACAATCTCTTTTTTACTTTTCATAATTTTTTTTTGTTTACAGTTTACGTTTTACAGTTTTCAGCCATGTTAACAGCATCGTAAACCGTAAACTGTAATTTTGCACCATGAATGAAATCTTTTTTCCTCCATTGAATTTACCTCCCGTAAACTTTCGATTTTCAGAGGATGGGCAAAGTAAACAAATATTCGATTTGGTGCGGAAAAGGTTTGTAGCACTCACACCTGAAGAGTGGGTGCGTCAGCATTTTTTGCATTTCATGATTAATGAAAAAAGCTATCCTGCTTCATTGATGGGCGTGGAGATGTTAGTACGTGTAAATGAATTGGCGCAGCGCGCAGATATTGTTGTTTTTCAAAATACCGGCAAGCCATGGATGATAGTGGAGTGTAAAAAAACAGAGGTGCCACTCACGCAGGAAACTTTTTACCAGTTAGCAAGATATAATCTCACGCTTCAGGTGCCTTATATGGTAATCACCAATGGACTGGAACATTACTGCATGTTTTTCAACGGAAAAGATTTTGAATATCTCGATGACTTACCTGCATACTAATTAACGAATGGGTAACCAATGTTACGAATAGCAGAGATGTATAGGTACTTTATTAATTAATTGGTATGTACAATCACAAATTTTTTAACCACAGATGGATTACTGCTTAACCTGCACATATAAATACCGTCTGGCAAACCCATATTGATTGCGGTTTTATTTTTATTGATTACAAATTGTTCAATTACAATTCCAGATAGGTTCAATATTTCAATTTTGCAATCTTCATTTTCTTTTAGGTTATTGATACTCACTGTAAAATTTCCATTGGATGGATTTGGCATTATGCTGAATGGAGAAGGTAAGTTCACATCTTTAATTCCTGTAGCAGCCGAAACAGTAAACGCAAGCGTATCTGTAGGGCCTGGTACAATACCTGGTGTGCAATTGGGTAAATGACCGCTTTCGAGATGAAAGATAAAATTGTAATTACCTGCTGCCTGTGGTGGTATAATAAATGTATCGGTATAATGACAAATAAAAGATAACACACCCAGGCAATGCAATGCTGAAGCCATCACGTCATTGCCATTCATTGTTGAGTTTTTCATAACCGGATCACAATTTCCTGAACTGAATTCGCAGCTGGCAAGAAAAACCAATGTGTCATTACTGGTAGGATTCGCAGGAGATAAACTAATACTAAGAATATTTTGTGCCGAGGTAAAAGAAATCCCTGCAAAGAGAAACACAATTAACAGTGTAAAATTTTGTAGATTTTTTTTCATGAGCTTTTATTTTAACGTTAAAATATATATTGTGACGATAAAAAAAGTGAAATAGTTGCATAGGTTAAATCTATTCATACATTTTTTTCATCAGCATTAAATAACATTACTCTTTTAGCTTTGCGAAAAATGAACTGGATTGAAATTGCAGGTTTCGTATTTGGCGTAACAGGAGTATGGCTCACTTTGCGTGAAAACGTCTGGTGTTTTCCCATCGGTCTGGCAAATGTTATTTTATCCTTATTTCTATTTTTTGAACAAAAACTTTATGCTGATGTTCTTCAGCAATTTGTTTATATCATTCTGCTAGGGTACGGTTGGTACATGTGGATTAAAGGAAATGAGTATCACAAGAAATTAAAAATCAGCGTAAGCAACCCTCAGCTACTGCTTATGTGTGCAATTGCATTTATACTTTGTACTGTTTTACTGGGAATGATACTTTCCACTTACACGGATGCCACTTTTCCATGGTTGGATTCTGCAGCAACATCATTGAGTTTTGTAGCCCAATGGATGGTTGCTAAAAAGAAAATTGAAAATTGGCTGATATGGATTGCTGTAAACATAATGTACATAGGAATTTATATTTCCAAAGATTTATGGTTATACAGCGTGTTGTTTTCTGTTTATCTGTTGTTAGCTATCAGCGGTTATTTAAGATGGAGGAAAAGTCTGAGGTATCATGTTTGATTTCCAAGTATTACCCATTCGTATATTCGTAACAATTCGTATTTGTAGATGGTAATCCGGATTGCAATAACAGGACCTGAGTGCACAGGTAAATCAACGCTTGCAAAACAGCTTGCTGAACATTATCAAACTGTTTTTGTTCCGGAAATTGCACGTTTTTATATTGATGCATTGAGCCGACCATACAATCAGGATGATTTATCAGAGATAGCGAAACTTCAGTGTGTGGAAGAAGATAAATTAATAAAAAAGGCAAACAGGATTTTGATTTTTGATACGGATTTGCTTGTGATAAAAATATGGAGCGAATTTAAATATGGAAATTGCGATCACCGGATTTTGGAAGAGTTATCCAAACGCAAATATGATTTGCATTTGTTGTGCAATATTGATTTACCCTGGCAGGATGATCCGCAACGTGAGCATCCTGGTGAAAGACAGAAATTGTTTAATATCTATCATCAGGAATTAATAAAGATGAAAGTAAATTATGAGATTATTACGGGTAAACAAGCCGAACGAACTGAAAGAGCAATCAATGCTGTTAATTTATCATCACTAATTTGTTAAGTGTCAGATTACCTTCACTGAGTTTCATAAGATATATTCCTGAATCAAGCTTATGATTGAAAAACAATTGCAATGTATCTTCCTGATTATTTACCGGCAATTCCTTCTTTTCAAAAACTAATTTACCTGATTCATCCAATAACTGAACATTAACATTTGATGATAATGAATTCAAATTGGTGAATGCAATATGCAAGAACTCCCCGTTTGATGGATTGGGATAAACTATCATATCTTCTTCTTTAATCATTGCTGATATTTCAATTGCTTTGACATCAGAATAAGTGAATGCACCATTAAAATCAACTTGTTTTATTCTGTAATAAGATAAATTTTGAAATGGATTTTCATCCATCCAGTTATAATCAATTACAGTATTGCTGTTTCCTGCTCCTTTCACCTTTGCAAGGCTTTCAAATACATCACCATCTTTCGATCTTTGTACTTCAAAAAAATCATTGTTTGTTTCACTGGCTGTTGACCAATGTACCTTGACCGCTGATCCCATTGCTGTGGCATTAAAACTTATCATTTTTACAGGCAATGGATTATTTGCAGTGGAAGAAGCAAGCGTAAATGCACTGTAAGTTGTAACTGAAGCCGAGTTGATCACTGTTCCTGTCGTTGTATTTCCGGTTACTCCTCCATTACCCAGATCCTTCCACATACTTCCATTCCAGCCGGCAACAAGCAGTTCAGCAAGCACGGTTACCAAACCACTCCTTGGAGAGCCCCAGCTTAAAGTAACTGAAACATTTGAACTGCCTCCTGTTCGGTTAAGCATCCAGTATTCGACCTTGCTTATATGATTAATCGAGGCGTCTTTAAGACTACGGCTGTAAGATACGTCAGCATCAGCGGGAAAATACTCTGCCGTAAAATTATCAGTTGATAATGATGGCGCTCCAATGGTAATGGGTGCATACGTGGCGCTTTTCCCCACAGGAAATATAAAGGAAGTGTTCCCGATTTTTTTCATGGGTCCGTTTACATAAGAAGATGCAGAACCCGAGATAACGGTTGAACCGGCTATCAATGTTAAAATATTGGTGGCATCAGTTGTTATTTTACCGTTGGTTAATATAAGCGTATCATTGATTGTTAATGGACGTGATAATAAAATATTTCCTGATGGATTAAAGGCTTCCAGTTGAAACAATGTCAACGCGCTTGAACTTCCATTTATATTTTGTGTATTGCCTGAGCCTGTAAATACAACCGAACCATTGTTATGATTCAGTGTTCCATTGCTTGTAAGATCACCTGCAAGATCAGTTTCGATAGCATGCAGTGTTAATGTTTTAGTTGCATTAACAATTATGTTTTTAAAAGTTGTAATGGAAGTACCGCTGATGGTAGAAGTTCCATTAAATGTAATGTCTCCGTTATTATGATTAAAAATCCCATCATTTTGCCAGTTGCTTGAAATAATTACTTTACCTGCAGAACTGTTCGATGTTAATGCTCCTGTTGAAGCAATAGTTAAATTATAAAAACTTGAAATTCCTGAACCTGAAAGTGTTTGACTTCCTCCATTAAAATAAACGGTGCTGGTGCTTGGGTTAAATGGTGTTCCATTGGTGCTGGTATTAGTCCAGTTTCCATATAAATTAATGGTGTTAGCGCTTGCTGCAGCATCCAATTGCGCCCCTGTTAGAATTTGAATATCTCCATTCACTGTTAATGGTCCTTGAAGAGATTTAACTCCCGTGCCGGTACTGCTTACATATAAATTATAATAGGTGGATGAGGAAGGTGTCTTGATGTTTTGATTACCTGATCCGCTATATTTCACCGTATTAGGCACTGCCGAAGCGTCCAATATTCCAGTGGTTAATAAAGCGGAGGTGGCACCACCCATATCAAGCACAGAATTAACAGCGTTTGTCCAGGTAGAAGTTGAACTCCCTCCTGTAATACTATTTTGCATGTTCACTGTTCCGCTGTTGGTAACCACAACACCAGTGGACAAACTTATAACCGGAGCAACAGTAAGATTAGTGCCTGTTGGAATTGTCTTATTTATACCTATGGTGATAGTACCTGATCCTGTAATACTTCCTAAACCATTTAAGATAACTCCTGCTGCATTTGAACTGGTTAAATTAGAAGTACCCAGCGCAAGTGTACCATCAATGGTCATATTTCCATTTACTGTTAAACCTGCTCCTCCGGTCATTTGCAGGGTGGTTCCGCTGCCAACATTAACTGTTCCGTTGATGGTTAATGCAGCGGAAGAGGAAGATGTGCCGGTACCATATGTTCCCACGTTAGTTAAACTCCATGCTGTGGATGCTGAAAAAACACCATTTCCTGTGGTTATAAGATTATTTGCTACGGTAAGAATTTTGGTTGCTGCATTGGTAAGATTTCCTCCTGCTTCTACCGTAACATAACTAACCGTATAACTATTGTCAAGTGTTATAGTGTGATCTACATATACCAAACCGTTTCCTCCTGTTGGAGCACAAGTACATGAGGCTCCACCCGAAGTTCTGCTCCATAATGAAGTGCTGCTCCAATTGCCGGTAGCTATTGAGTAAAAAGTATTATTACTGATTTGCCTGGTTCCGGCAGGATTACCTGATGTCGCTGCATTGGTGCTACCTGAAATAACTGATGAAACAAATTGCGCATCTACCAAATCATTATTGATTGCCACACCATAAGCTGCAATATCATAGGTTAACCAAAAATAATATGTGGCGGCACCAAGACTTAATGCCTGGCTTCCGCTGATGGTAAATGATCCGTTAGGATTGTTGACAGTACCATATAAGGTGCCTGTGGAAAATGCATTGGTGGTGCTAGTGTAATAAAGCTTAGCATTCAATATATCAGTTGCAGGAGTGGTTGAACCTGTGGTATTAAAATTAAATGCAGTTGCTGTTAATGATGAACAGGTGCCTGTTAATACTACTTGTACTCCCAGTATCTCATTATTTGTAGTGGCTGGATAAACGTTTGATGTTACTGCCTGTGTAGCGGAGCTTGAGGAATAAGCCACCGGTGCTGAGGATGTCAGATTACCCCACACAGTAGTAGCCGATGGTATTAAATTGCTATTATCAATTTTTACAGTTCCTCCTGTTCTTTTAATATATCCCGTAGCTACTGCAGTTGCTCTAACCTGTAAATTGTTAAAGTTGATAGTGTTTAATTGAGTATTCGATCCCGCTGAAGTGAGATTTACTGTAATGGTTGTAGCTGTAATGGTGTAGGACAATATGGTTACTTCGGTTCCCGTAGCAGTAATAGTTCCCACTCCCGGGTTAAATTCAAAAGAAGCATTACTAAAACCTAATAACAGTGTTTTAGCTGTTTGCCCCTTTGTAATTCCTGTGGAGGTAGTCATGCTGGTTTCATTCAGTGCAAAACTTACCGAAGTATAAGCAGTGGGGAAACTGCTGCAAAAATTGGGATTAGTACATTGAGTAATGGTATAACTACCATAAACAGAAGAGGAATTAATTAATGTTAATAATAAAGTGAAATGACAGAAAAGCTTGATAAATTTTAAAACGTTTTTCATATTTAGTGAAATTAAAGGGAAATCAAATTTGAGTATTGCTTAATTTAATTTGTAGTGTAATACATTTATTTATGGAATTTGTTTCACCGGAGAAACCATTCATTTGATAATGCTCAATTTTACTTCCTTCAGGAGTTAATTGTTTATACAAAGACAGGAAAGCATAACAGTTGTAAGAAATAAATGGACAGCATCAATTGAATTTTCTGCTCTTTATTCCGTTACTTATTGGTAATTCAATAGAAAACAGGTTCAATTTTTTCAATATCACCTTTACCTCCTTTTTTCTAAAGTTTCAGGTTTTTTTAATCGAAGAGCGTTGGCTGTAGAAGGTTTCATCCAAAAATTGCAAAGTTTTTTTAGGCTTTCTAATCAACATATAAAAGTGTAAGATTCTTTAATAAATAGCCTAAAAAGTATCAATATGCAGTTACCTACAACAAAGACTAATTTTTTATTGCAACCACAAAACCTATCCATAAATTTATCGTAATAAGCCTTATCAAATTACTTAATGTCATAATTGCAAATGAAAGAATTAAAATACGCAGGGATTAAAGTTTTGCTTATGGATAATAACAAAACATATCAATTACTGATTGAAAGCATATTAAAGGATTCATTGGATGAGGTTCTGATCAAGACAGCAGAAACCGAAAATGTATTTCAGAAGCTAATTTTAAAATTTAGGCCGGATGTTGTGATTTCTTGCAATGGAATAGAAAAATATTCAATACAGGAAGCCATTCAATGGTTAGTGGAGCAAAACTTTTGCTACCATGTTATTTTAATCAATGATAAAATTGATGAAGCACAAAAACAATGGTTGATTGAAAATGGTGTTGAAGATTTTATTGGAAAAGGTCAGCTTATACAATTGCCATCATTGGTGCTTAAAGCTTATGAAAAAGGAAAGATAAAATCTGAGAAATCAGAAATTGAAACATTACTTAAAGTAAGCAATCACCGTTTGGAAACATTTTTCAGATATGCGCCTGAAGCAATTATTAATATTGGATTGAACGGAAAAATACTGGAACTTAATCCGGCAGCATTAGAAATTCTTAGCATAAAATGTTTTAATAAACTTCGGGATAAATTAATATGGAATCATATTGTTAAAGAAGATTTAAAACTATTTCGCAAAGCGCATCAACGTGTTTCGCGTGGACACAATGAAACCATTCAATTCAGAATTGACAGTGGATACAGGCGCATCACATGGCTTGAGTGCAACATGGTACCTATACGTGATGAAGAAGGAGGAGTGAGTTCTGTACTTGCTATCAGCCGTGATATTACCATCCAAAAAAATGCACTGAAAGAATTGAATTATCAGGCAGCCCTCACAAAAAACATTGTAGATGCAGTAATTACCGTTGATCAGGATTTTGTGATTCAAAGTTGGAATAAAGGTGCTGAACGATTATATGAATATACCTGTGAAGAAGCAAAAGGAAAAGTAATAAATGAATTAGTGAAAGTTGTTTATGAAAAAAACAACCGCAATGAATTGATGGAGGCATTGATAAAAACAGGCCACATAACAGGAGAAAACATTGGTCATACAAAATCAGGTCAGCCTAAAAATGTTTTCTTTTCAATCTCTAAGCTTATTACAGATCATGGTCTGGCGTATGTAGGAATTTATCGTGACATCACTTCACAGAAAAAAGCTGATCAGCAAATAAAAGAAAGCGAAGAAAAATTTTCAAAAGTATTTCATTACAGCTCTGCCGGTATCTCTATAACCCGGATGGCGGATAGAAAATTTATTGATGTAAATGATCGCCTTTTACAGATAATGGGATTTGCCAAAGAGGAAATAATAGGGCATACATCAGAGGAACTGGGAATAATAACAGATCATGAAGTACTCGAAAGAATGAGGCGTGAATTAATAGAGAATGGCTCATTTAGAGATATTGAACAACCCCTACTTAAAAGTTCAGGTGAAAAAATCCATGTTTTAACTTCTACTGATATAGTTTTAATTAATAATGAACCTCACGCCATTTCAATTCTGCATGACATCTCAGATAAGAAAAAAGCGAATGAATTATTGAATTTACATGCAACCATCACACACAACATGTTTGCTGCTGTAATTTCTACTGATGAAAACTTTATTATCAAATCATGGAATAACGGTGCTGAAAAGCTATATGGATTTTGCCAGGAAGAAGTAATAGGACAACCAATAGGTGCGTTGCTCAAATTTGTGATTGAGGAAGATGCCGGGTTAGTAATACGAAACCGGCTTCTTCAGCATGGATACGTGGATGGTGAAATAAAAGCAATTGCAAAAAGTGGAGAAGAAAAAAATATTAATTACCGCGCCAGTCATTTAGTTAATGAAAAGGAAGATGTAATTGGTTATGTTTTACTTCATCTTGACCTGACCCATCTGAAATTAACAGAACGAAAACTGGCTGAAGCTGAAAATTATATGGCAGCTACAATGGAAACATTGCCCGCTATGATCTGGTCAGTTGATGCAAATCTTAATCTTACCTATTATAATTCTACCATGTTAAATACCATGCGGGAAGTATATAACATTGATTTAATACCAGGAATGCATTTTGATGAATTTGTACCCGCTACGAAGTTTCCTCAACTCAATCAAAAGCAAAGAAATTATTATAATATAGCATTAACGGGTGTTACGGTTTCCTTTGAAGATACTTTAGAGATAAACGGAGAAATTCAACATTTAATAATTTCTTTTTATCCTGTTTTGGAAAATGAAAAAGTAGTAAGCATCACTTGTATTGCAAAAGATATTTCGGAATTTAAAACCTCGCAGGAAATTATTGCTAAAAGCGAAATACAATTTCGAACTTTATCTACCCATTCACCTGTAGGCATTTATCTTTCAGATTATAAAGGACATATTGAATATGCGAACGAAAAATTTTCGGAACTTACAGGTATTCCCCGGGATAAAACAGCCGGACTAACATATTTTGATGCAATGCATCCTGATGACAAAGAAAGAACAAGACTGCAATCAAATGAATTCCGAAAAACGGGTCTTAACTCGCAGCGTTATCAATTACGCTTTGTAAAACCGGATGGAAGGATAACGTGGGCAATTGTTCAATCGAATGCTTTGCGCAAACAATCAGGAATGATTTATGGTTACGTGGGCACCATTACTGACATAACCGAACAAATTGAAAAGGAAAACGCCATCATGGAAAAAACGAGGCGTTTGAAATTTGCTCAATCGATGGCTCATATAGGTGATTGGACATTAGACATGGTTACTAAAACAAGAGAATGGTCAGAAGAAATGTACAATATATATGAGTATGATGCTATGGACGGAATACCATCATTTGAAGAATTCATAACACATATTCACCTTGATGACCGTGAAAAATTTTCGATGATGATTAATAAAACATTTGAAGATCAAACAGCAAATCAATTCTTTTTCCGCTTCATCCTGGCATCAGGAAAAGAAAAAACTATTTTATCACATATTGCTTTTTCTCCTGCCGGTAATGGATATCCTGACAGGCTGGTGGGAACGGCACAAGATGTAACCAATTTAAAAGCTACTTTAGAAAAAAGTAATATTTTGCATTCGGTTCAAACTGGATAGCATTTACGTTTTCCTTTTGCGTAAAGCAATTTTAAAATTTTCTTCTTTCATTATTTTAAATCATTACAGCAAATTTTATGGGTTCAAACACTGACCCATCCTGAAAAAAGTTTACACCTTTAGTGGTTATGTGTAAACGAACGAAATATCCATCAAATAAAATTTAAACATGTACTTAATTTTTCCATCATGTTATTAAAATCCGGAGGGAGAATGAGCTTCAAGGATTACTTTTGCGCCTGATGAATTTAACAAAACAAATACCCAATGCCATCACCTGTCTGAACCTGCTCTGCGGTTGTCTTGCATTGCTTTCGGTTTTTGTAGGGATGGCTCATCATGCCTGTCTGTATATCCTGGCTGGTTTGATATTCGATTTCTTGGATGGGTATGTTGCCCGTTTATTAAATGCTCATTCTCCTATTGGTAAACAACTGGATTCATTGGCTGATATGATAACCTTTGGCGTGGTGCCCGGTTTTATCTTGTTCCATCTTTTTTTAAAAAGCAATTTTTTTATCCTGGTGGATAACCTTTTACTTTTCAATCTTCTTAAATACACATTTTTTGCAAACACCCTTTGTGCTGCTTTACGGCTGGCAAAGTTTAATACTGATACAAGACAGACAGATTCCTTTCTCGGTTTACCCACTCCGGCTAACACCATTTTTATTGCATCACTTCCCTTGATTCTTTTGCATGATCAATTTGGATTAAGACCTTATATACTGAACCCAATGATTTTAATTGGCATCTGCATTTTATTTTCCATGCTGATGATTTCAGAGATTCCACTCTTTTCATTAAAGTTTAAAAATTTTAAATGGCGTGACAATAAACCTCAGTTTATTCTGATTGCATTATCAATCGCAATGTTGGTTGCTTTAAAATTTGCAGCGATTCCATTAATAATTATCTTCTATATAATTTTGTCTTTAATCTTTAAAAAGCACTTCGCAAGCAATTCGTAATATTCGTATCCTATTCGTTAATTAGTAACCACATTAATTAGTAACCCAAATGAAATACACCGCTCATATCACAGTGATGCCACAGAAAGCGCTCTTAGATCCGCAGGGACGTGCAGTAACAGCCAGCATGAAAAATTTAAATCTTTCTGAAATAGAAAATGTGCGCATTGGTAAACACATCACTTTAGAAATTAATGCTGCTTCACCCGAATCAGCAAAAGAAAAAGTGGATGATGCGTGTAAAAAACTGTTAGCAAATCCGATTATGGAAACTTATGAGTTTGAGTTGAAAGAGATGTGATAATAAAACAATGTGAAATTTTTTCTAAGGTTTCAACACGCTCCACTTTCAACTCTCCCCTCAACTCACTTCAGCAAACTGCTTCATCATCTCTTCTGCCTTGGTTACCATATCAGAGGAACCAATGAAAAACGGAGTGCGCTGATGTAATGATTGCGGCTGAAGATCTAAAATGCGCTGATAACCATTGCTTGCTTTTCCTCCTGCCTGTTCTACAATCATTGAAAGAGGATTACATTCATAAATCAAACGTAATTTCCCTTTCGGTGATTTGCCTGTGGAAGGATAAATATAAATGCCGCCTTTAATCATGTTGCGGTGAAAATCAGAAACCAATGAACCGATATAACGTGTACTATATGGACGTTGGGTTTCAGGATCATCTTCCTGGCAATAGCGGATATACTCCTTTACACCTTGTGGAAAATGACAATAGTTGCCTTCATTCACACTATAGATGGAGCCGGTTTTCGGAATCATCATATCAGGATGCGACAAACAAAACTCTCCGATAGAAGGATCAAGTGTAAAACCATTTACTCCTTTACCTGTTGTATAAACAAGCATTGTGCTCGATCCGTAGGTAACATAGCCGGCTGCAACTTGCTCCGTTCCTCTTTGTAAAAAATCTTCTATCTGCACAGTGCCTGATAAACTTTTTCTGCGATAAATGGCGAAGATGGTTCCTATGCTGACATTCACATCAATGTTGGATGAGCCATCCAGTGGATCAATAGCCACCACATACTTTGCATTTTTCGAAACTTCACTGTCAATCTGAACCAGCCCTTCGTTTTCTTCTGATGCCAGGGCACAACATTCGCCACCTGAACTCAATGCATTGATGAATTGTTCGTTGGCATACACATCTAATTTCTTTTGTGATTCACCATGCACATTATCAGTTCCGAAATCACCAAGGATATTATCAACCAATCCGGCTTTATTTACTTCACGGTTAACAATTTTTGCTGCTATTCCAATATCGCGAAGCAACCGGCTTAACTCCCCTTTGGCATAAGGAAAATCATCCTGGCGCTCAATAATAAATTGTCCGAGGGTCAGTACTCTTTTGAATGGCTTGATATTAATCATAGGAGTGAATGTAATTCAGCAAATATATGCATACTAATTAACGAATAAAATACGAATACAACGAATATAACCGCAAACCATTAGTAACATTCGTTACGCATTCGTTAATTGGTATGCATTATAAACCGTAAACTTTATTTTTGCCCGATGCAAAAAACCCTCACATCTTTCCCTAAAGAAAAAATAAAAGTATTGTTGCTGGAAGGTGTTCATCCCGCGGCATTAAAACTATTTCACGATAAAGGATTTGACAATATTGAAACCAGTGATCGCTCCTTACCCGAAAAAGAATTGCTGGATAAGATAAAAGATGTGCATCTGCTTGGCATCCGTTCAAAAACACAGCTCACTGATAATGTTTTGCAGCAGTCGAATAAATTACTGGCTGCCGGATGTTTTTGTATTGGTACCAACCAGGTTGACTTATCCACTGCTACAAAACTGGGTATTGCAGTTTTTAATTCGCCCTTCAGCAATACGCGTTCAGTGGCTGAGCTGGTGATTGGTAACAGCATCATGTTATTGAGAAGAGTGTTTGAAAAAAACGAAGCTGCACATCGCGGAGCGTGGTTAAAGGACAGTGCTAACTGCTATGAAGTGCGTGGAAAAACTTTAGGCATTATCGGTTACGGGCATATCGGTTCACAGGTCTCCGTGCTTGCAGAAGCCATAGGGATGAAAATATTGTTTTATGATGTGATGCCAAAGCTGAGCCTCGGCAATGCACAAGCCGCAAGATCAATGGATGAGTTATTGAAAAGATCAGATGTTGTTTCATTGCATGTGCCCGGAACTGATGATACCAAAAACCTGGTGAATGCTGCACGGTTAAAAAAGATGAAACCCGGAGCCATCTTAATTAACCTCAGCCGTGGTGACGTGATGGATGTAAAGGCAGTGAAAGAAGCATTGGAGAAAAAACATTTAGGTGGCATGGCAGTGGATGTGTTTCCAGATGAACCCAAGAGTAATAAAGATAAATTCAGCTTTCTTTTACAAAACATGCCCAACGTAATTCTAACTCCGCACATTGGTGGCTCAACAATAGAAGCACAGGAAGCAATTGGTTTGGATGTTGCAGAAAAATTAATCAGCTTTACTGATACCGGCAACAGCGCAGGTTCATTAACTGTACCTGACATGAGCTTGCCGGTATTGCACAATGCACACCGCATATTGCATGTACATCATAACGTACCTGGTGTGCTTTCGCAGATCAACACATTGATGTCAAATATGAAAGTAAATATACTCGGACAGTTTTTAAAAACTAATGACAGGATCGGTTATGTAGTGCTTGATATTGATAAGAAAAGTTCGCCAACGGTGATGGAGGAACTGAAGAAGATTAAGGAGACGATAAGGACAAGGAGTTTGTATTGATTTTGTTAATATTCTGTTTTTTTATAGAGAACCCTCAACATAGTCGGATAAACAATCAACAACAAAGGCAATGCAATAATAAATCCTCCAATAACCGCAATAGCCAACGGCTGATGTAATTGCGCTCCTGTTCCAATTCCAAGCGCTATTGGTAATAATGCAATGATTGCACCCAAAGCAGTCATTAATTTGGGACGTAAGCGAGTAGAGATTGCATACACAATTGAATCGTGTGCATTGCTTGTTTTTAATGTTTCTGAAAATTGAAGAAAAGTAAATATTGCATTTTCTCCGATGATGCCAATGATCATGATGATACCGGTATAGCTTCCGACATTTAATGCAGTATTTGTAATGTAGAGTGCAATCATACTTCCTGAAACTCCTAACACTGAAATTAAAAGTATCAGCAACGCCACTTTAATTTTCTTAAAAAGAAACAGCATCACTGCAAACACAAGCAATGCTGCCGAAAACAATATCATCATTAACTCACTGAATGATTGTTGCTGCTCTTTGTAAGCACCTCCATATTCAATATGATAACCTTGTGGTAAGTGCACTTTGGATTTAATTTCTTTTTCAAGATCATGCATTACACTTCCCAAATCACGATTGTCTAATCGTGCTGTAACCGGTATCATAGATTGCAGATTCTCCCTTTCGATCTCTACACTACCTGTAGCAATCTGAATTTTTGCCAACTGCCAGATCGGTTGAAGTTTACCATCGGGTAAAAAAAGACTTCTTTGTTTTATTTGCTCCAGCGAAGTGTTTGCTACTTCAGGATATAACATTCTCACAGCGGTGAGTTGTTCTTTTTCATAAATATTTCCAACAATAGTTCCTTCGAGTTGTGTTTGTAATTGATTTTGAAAATCAGCAGGTGTTATTCCAAACTGCGCCAACTTTTGATAGTGCGGCTCAATATTTATTGAAGGACCTGCAACTGTTATTCCATCAAAAACATCAGCAGTTCCATTTACCTTTTCAGTTATTGAAGCAACCTGTTTTGCCAATGATTGCAGCAAATTTTGATTGTCACCATAAATTTTTATTTCAACTGGTTGAGTAGAACTCAATAAATCACCAAGCATATCACCGATGACCTGTCCGAAATCAACTTGCAATGCAGGTTGTGTTGTTACGATTTTGCTTCTTATTTCATCAATTACATCATTGGTACTTCGATTACGATCTTTTTTTAATTGAATTAAATAATCTCCTGAATTGGGTTCGGTAATAAAGAAACCCATCTGTGTTCCGGTTCTGCGCGAGTAAGTTTCAATCTCTGGTATCGAAGGAAAAATTTTTTCGACTTCGCTCAACATCCGGTCAGTTTCCTGTAAAGATGTTCCAGGAGGAGATTTATAATCGAGTACGATACTGCCTTCATCCATCTCTGGAAGAAATCCAGTTTCCAATCTTTTGGAAATAAAAATAATGGACACAATCAAAAAAATTGTAAACACAAAACTTAAGAACGGACGTTGAATAAACCATGCAATCCAATTGGAAGTTTGAGGTTTAAGGTTTAAAGTTTGAAGTTTGCTTCGCCCTTCTTTTTTGCTTAGCAATAAATAAATAACAGGTAAACCAATCCATGTTACAAAAAATGAACACACCAATGTAATCATCATCGCATTAGTCAGGATTTTAAAATAGGCACCTGCAACTCCACTTAATAAACCAAAAGGAAAAAATATCACGATCGTGCTTATTGATGAACCGATCATAGCGGGTAATAAATAATGGATTGCTTTGGATAATAATTCTTTGGTGGGTGTTTCAGGATTTTCTTCGTGTGTGCGATGAATTTGTTCAACTACTACAATTGCATCATCAATAATTAACCCGATGCTTGCTGCAATAGCACCAAGTGTCATGATATTAAAATTGTACCCCAATAAATAAAGTACAATAAGTGTGAGTGCAAGTGTGATTGGAATGGTGATTAAAATAACCGCACTTGATTTGAATGAACGCAGAAAAATAACTGCAACCACAATGGCAAGCAACAAACCAATTAGCAAACTATCAGTTACACTTTTGATAGATTCATTCACAAAATCTGCCTGTACATAATAGGGTTTCATAGAAACACCTTTTGGTAAAATGTTTTTATTCAGGTTAGCAATTTTATTTTTTACTTCTTTAGTTAAATCAATCAGGTTAACGTTCGGCTGTTTTACGATTGCAACTAATACCGCACTTTTGCCATTTGCATTCACGCGAATATATTCAGTGAGCTCGGCAATTTTTATATTGGCGATGTCCTGCAACCGCAACACTCTTTTACCATTATTGCTTATAACTAATTTTTGCAGCTCTTCAATGTTTTCAACACTGGCATCTGTAACGGTCAGGTATAAACGTTTGTAATCAGTAAGAAATCCATTGCTGCTGATAAAATTTGTCTGGCTCAGTGCAGTAGTAATCATTGAAGGTGTGATACCTAACGAACTCATCTTCTGCGGAAGCAATTCTATATGATACTCTTTTGTTTTGCCGCCAATCACACGAATGTCCGCAACACCTGCAGCCTGAGATAAAAATGGTTTGACAGTATAATTTGCAATCTGGTTAAGCTCAATATTACTTTTTCCTTTTCCTTCAATCACATAACCCATCACCGGAAGAATTGACGGATTCATTTTCTCTACGGTAAAATTTGTTCCAGGTGGCAGATCATTTTTAATCTGATTGATGGAGGATTCAATCTGTTGCTTGCTCAGATCAATATCTGCATTCCAATCCATGTAAGCGGAAATTTCACAGCTACCACGACTGGTTATACTCCTCAAAACCTGTAAATCCGGAACTCGCTTAATAGCAATCTCCAGGGGCTTCGTTACCGTAATCATCATCTTGCTCACCGGTTGCAATCCGTTCTCTGCAATGATTTTTATTTTAGGAAAAGTGACTTCCGGGAAAAGGGAAGATTGCATTTTGGAATAAGTAAAAATTCCTGCTGCAAGTATCAACAGTAAAACAACTGCAACAGGATTTTTATGGGTGACAAAAAAGTTGTTCATGTATGGTTATTAAAACAAATTGATTATTACATTTCTACCCATTCAAATAAATATTTTTCATTGTAGTCAATTTTAAACTTGTCCAACATCTCAAGATATTCTTGTTTAAAAGTTTTTTTCTTGTGATGATCCTCTTGGTTCAAAATATAATTGTAAACGTTTTCAATATGGGAATGTGAATATGAAAAGGCTCCATATCCTTCCTGCCATGAAAATTTTCCTTTGATATACTTATGGTCATTAATGAAATTGGAGGAATTGTTCTTAATATCTCTTACTAAATCAGAAATAGGCATTGAAGGTTTTAATCCCATGAAGACATGTAAATGATCAGGCATTCCATTAACATTAATTGGCTTTTGCGCTTTGCCTTTTATAATTCCGGCAATGTATTTATGCAAATCGTCTTTCCAGTTTTTTTGGATGAGATTTTCTCTGTCCTTCACTGCAAAGACAACCTGAATATAAATTTGCGAGAATGTTCCAGCCATACTTTATTTGATTAAATTATGTCATCCCTTCGGGATTTTTGTTTAGTTTGATTCGTTAGTTATAATAATTTCATCCCTTCGTGCAATGTCATTAAGTTAAGCGATATGACCACATCGTGGTCATATGTTTATAGCAGAAATACATCTATAAACCTGCGACTCCTTCGGAGTCGCACCCTTGATAAATTCCTTAACTTAATGACATTGCCCTTCGGGATTCTTGTTCTCATTCGTTTGTTCGTTATAATAATTTCATCCCTTCGGGATTCTTGTTCTCTTTCGCTTGTTAATCCCGAAGGGATGTCATTATTATAGTAATAAATATCGGAGGTAACAGAACTCCGAAGGAGTGACATATTATTTTTTTTCAAATCCCCGTTTATTATTTACCAATTATTACCATAGCCGTATCCGGCAAACCATAATTACCTGAATTAATAATCCTGTCATCCTTACTAAATATTGGAGAAAGAATTTCAACTTTTGTTTCTGTGGAGATACCTTTTTTAATATCCGCTCTCACTGCCGTTGAATCATTGATCAATTTCATTACCCAATAATTTTCCATCGTTTCATCCGTAAGCACACACGATTTTTCCACCACCTGTGCATTTTGTTTTGTGCTTTTATTTAGTCGAACGATGGCTAATAGATTCTCAGGAAGAAAATTATTTGTTTGCGGTTTCAACACATAACTCTGCGTTTGCGATGCCGGATCAATGGTAGAAAGCTTTGAAGTAATCGTTCCTTTTATATGGGTTGAGTCCGGCAAAATAATTGTACAACTTGTTCCTGTTCCTGCGTATTTATTTAACTCAAATGGCACATTCAATAAAAAAACAAAACTGTTTTGCTCTGCAATGATTGCAACCTGATCACCTTCTGCTACATAATCTCCCAACTGTTTTGTTACTTCTGTAATAATACCGGAGGTAGCAGCAGTAATTGTTTGCTGTCCTTTAAAATGAAAAAGTGTATCAGTAAGTTTAATTCCACTTAAGGCTTTTGCTTCCTTGGTTTTAATAATAAACAAAGGTTTACCGGCTTGTACATAATCACCATTGTTTGCATAAACTTTTTCTATATAACCTGTGATGCTTGATTTAACAGTACTCTTCTTTTGAAACGTTGAAACAGCGTTCAGGTTAAAAGTTTCACTCATTGGTATGTTCTCAACGGTTGTAACCGTGACAGGCGTTTTCGCTTCAGGAGTTGTTTCTTCAGTAGTTTCAGTATTGCTTTTACAGCTAACTAAACTCATCAAAATAAACAGAAGTAAACCGATTTTTATATTTTTCATTTCAGGTAATTCATTTGGTTAATGATTTGAAGACGGTTCATTTCAGATTGGGTCAAACTGTTTTTTACAGACAGGTAATTATTTACTACCGTTAAAAAATCTATAAACCGAACCAATCCTTTATCAATTTCTACTTTATATAACTCAATTAATTTTTCCTGGTCACCTATCTGAGATTTAATATTACCAATTAACTCCTCAGTAAGTTTTAGTTGCTCATTGAGTTGCAGGATTTGCTGCTTGTATTGAGCCGTATAAAATTCTTTATAATTAAGGCGCGTGTTTTCTGTAATTGCGAATTTGTTGTATTGATACTTGCGTTGTCTTCCATCATAAATTGGCAATGTAAAATTTACTCCAATGCTTGTTCCAAAATTGTGTGGTATATTTTTAGGATTTACTGAATTAAAACCTGCATCACCAAACACACTTAATTTAGGACGGTAATTCAAATCAATTAACAACCTTGCATTGACATTTTTCATACTGTCAATTCTGAACTGTAACATTTGCGGAGCATTCTCCAAATCAAATGTATCTTGAATGGAAAGATTTGGATCTTCCAATGTTACTGTTGAAGTATCCATTATTCCACTTAAAAAATTTAATTGACCCAAATCATTTTTGTATTGAATGAAAGTTTGCTTGTGGGTAATTTCCTGTGCGCTGATGGTAACTAACAAATTAAAATAATCAGTTTGAAGATAGATACCATGCTCAACAAGTTGCTTTAAAGTTGCCTCTTCATCTTTTAGTAATTGCAATACAGTTTGGTTAAACTGCAATTGGTTGTAATCAGCATACGCTGTAAGGTATTGCGCGGTGATGCTTTTCTTTAAATCAATTTCAGAAATTCTTGCTGAAGTATACAATGTTTGATTGGCAATAATTATCGTTTGATACTGACCATTTCTTAGCTTATGATTGAAAAGCGGTTGCGTAACATTTATCAGTGCAGAATAATTTCCGCCATTGGTTATTGCACTGTCATATCCAAAATTTTTATAGGCGGGTGCGTACATTGCCTGTGAAGTCAAACTAACCAACGTACGTAATCCAGCTCTCGCTGACAAGCTATCATAGCTTGCAGACTTCAACTGGTTGTTATAATCTTTTAAAAGAGGACTGTTATTTAAAGCCGCCTGTAGATAGTAATCAAGATTTCGGCTTTGAGAAAATACATTGCAATAAAAAAACAATACAGCGAGTGAGAATAAAAACAGTTTTCTTTTCAAAATCAATCGTGATATTGCAATGTTTGTCAGTCCCAAATATATTTCAATTACAATTGAATTTTTTAACTTCTGTAATAAAGTTAGTCACGCTAAGGAATAAAGGAGTTGATTGCTCAACTCCTTTTAAACAAGCTTAAGAAAAGTAACTAATCCTTTGCTGACTTAATGAAATTCCCGGTTTCATCAAAAATAAAATCCTTACCATTCACTTCTGCTTCATACGTTTTTTTACCTGAGGCATCCACTATGATTGATGCTTCCTTGATCTTTGCATCATTCATATTTTTCTGCACATACATTATTACTCTTGCAGGCAACTCACCTGTTGCAATTTCGGTTTCAGTTTCCATCAGCTTACCATCAGGTGTTATCAAAGCTGACATTTCTTTTTTCTGAGAAACGAAATTTGCTTCATAGTTACCTTTTTCCTTTTCCCATTTAGCATTAACATCCGGATATTGTTTATGCAAGGTTGCCTTTACTGAAGCTGGAACATCTTTCTCATTTACTTTTTGACCATACACACATCCTGCGAATACACCCACTAACGACATTAAAATTAATTTTTTCATTTTATTTATTTGTTTTAATTACACTGCAAAATAAATGTGTGATTGTGTTTTGATTTTGTTGTTATTGAAGTATGAGTGTTAATGATATGTTAATGGTTCAACATGCTTGCAAGTGTTTGTCATTCTACTTTGCCATCAAATACTTTTATAGCTGATCAATAATTTGAATAAAAGTACTGCTCCAATAACTGGGGTGATAATCCATTTCCGTTTCACCGAAACGTACTATTAATATATTTTTTTCAGGATAGATGTATAGATACTGGCCAAATAATCCGACTGCAAAAAAACTATTGTACTTCAAAGGACCGATCCCCCAATTATTATTAAAGAAGCGTTTGTTATTTCCGCCCGGGTCAGCATGTGTTGAATATTCTACCCACTCTTTTGATACTATTTGTTTTCCATTCCAATTTCCTTTGTTAAGATACAATCGCGCGAATTTTGCAAAATCAATTGTTCGTGCCTGCAAACAACAAAATGCCTTTTCCATTGCTTTGTCATCATCCCTGTCCAGGCTCCAGGATGCAGGCGCTTCCATTCCTAACGGTTTCCAGATTTTTTCTTGTAAATAATTTGAAATCGAGCCTCCAGTTACTCTCTCAATGATGAATGCCAATAACATCGTATTTGCGCTGCTGTAATGAAATTTTTCATCCGGCAGGCATTCAATTGTTAAATTACGCATTTCGGCTCTTAAATTATTGCCCCAATAAAATTCAGCATTATCCGAAACGAGATTAAATTTATTATCAGTAAATTTTATACCGGATGTATGATGTAATAAGTGTTTTATCGTAATTTTCTCACAACCCTCCTTATCCTTAAATTCGGGGAGATAATCAGTAAAAAAATCATCCATGCTTTTTATTTTTCCTTCATCAATAGCTATTCCTATGAGCGTTGACACGATAGGCTTGACTAATGAAAATGACGAAACCAATGATGTATCAGTAAATTTGTTAGGGTACTTTTCATATAAAATTGTATCATTTCGAATGATTAAAAAAGAGATTGTTTTATGAATATTTACAAAACTATCCAATGATATATTAGTTGAATTAAGGTCTTTGTTGGTAACGCCAATGGTGCTTCCCAATTCATATTTTTTGTCTGATTGTATGAAATAAAATGTCGGGGACTCATTCAATATTTTTCTCTGTGGAAAATGAGTGTAATCCTTTTGACCGGGCACCCCGCCATATCTTATTGTTTTGTAAACATCGCAAGAGGAAAAAAAGAGCAATAAGAGAATGAAGAAAATACACTTGTTCATAGGAAAATTAATCGCTGATAAAATACTAACCTTCTTGTTAAAAATTTAAAATTGCACCCGGCATAAAAAATCCATTTGAATAACTCGCAGTTATTGCAAGGTGTGTTTTTTTTTGTGAATAATTATCTACGTGATACATTTTTTTATAATTATTCACAACCTGGTTTCCGCATAAGTACCCTAACACAGCGCCTACAAATACATCACTTGTCCAGTGTGTATGTTCCGTAGTTCTCGACAACCCAACTAATGTTGCTGCTGAATAAGCAATAATAGGGATGACAGGTTTGTCAGAATACATTTTTGCAAATACAGTTGCAATACTGAATGCTGTTGCTGTGTGACCGGAAGGAAAAGCATCATAAGAAGAACCAGCGAGTTTCTTTTGTTCATCATCCCATTTAATATTACCTAATGGACCGTGCCATGAACCTCCTTCTTTCAGCGAGTTAGTATAAGATGCACTCGGTCTTTCACGACCTGTTATTAATTTTCCAACGCGTGTCCAAACGCCCGATGTAATCATTGCCTGAGTTGCAAGCAATGCAGTTGCTTGTGCATGGTTGTTTTTTGCAATTAAACCATACATAGCAAATACACCCACAGTTGCCAGTCCATATTTAGATCCAAACTCAGTAATGATTGGACTTGAATGTTGAACAAACGTGTTATTGCTTACAAGATTTTTTGCGCCATTATCAATTGGAGCATCAGCAATTATTAATCCTGTTGTTATTAATGCACATGCGCCCAGGTTAATTAGTTGTCTTTTATTTATAGTTAATGGTGATAATGCCTGTTCACGAAAATCGTGCAGTAACAAAACTGAATAACCACGCAAGCTGATTTTTTCGAATGATTGTTTTGTATGAAACGGATGATTGCCAGAAAACGTAGTGTCCTGGGCGAAAATAATTTCTGCAAGAAGAGTAATTGTTACAACAAGTTTTACTTTCAGCATTGATAAGTATTTATTCAGGATAAACAAACAACACAGAATCCGACAAAGTATATGAACCAAACACACCAATCGCATTCGGGAATTGATAAGGTTTAAAAAAAACTGGTTCTACAAACGGATTATACTCTGCTAATTTTTGCCGGTCTAACTGGTCGTAAAACTCAAACATATTTCTATCGCAGGATTGAATGCGCACATAACCTGTATCATTTTCAGCGTGTGTGTAGGAAGGTTCGACAGTGAAAACTAATGGAAGCCCATTCACATTTTCATCGGTATAAATGGTTCTTCCTATTTCTTGAACCATTGCTGTTCCTCCGCCAAGACAAGGTGATTTAACACCACTTGCTGTGTATTTACTGCTGTCAACAATGCGTGTCATTTCATAACGGTAATAATTTTTTTGCGATGCATCGTCTTTGAAATAAAAAATAATTCCCTCGTGCTCCCCATACACATCGGTAAATGCGGGCGTATAAGCAACGTTGTCAAGTGTGACTTTAAACCGGTCTGTTGTAGTACTGGCAGTAAAAGTTTCTCCGTTATAATCAATATTCAGATTATATGTTTTGTTGCTTTGGGTAAGTTGTGTTCCACTGTAAAAATATTCATAAGTACACCGGAATCCATTATAAGAAGAATCAATATGAAGTACATCATTGGTAACGCCATCACTGATCTTTACAATTGCATTATCAATAAACAAGGAGCGCACCGAAGTTCTCGGATCAAAATAAGGAACCGTGTGATACAAATAGACATGCGGATAAGTGTTAGGAGTAAGCAAGCCTTGTATCGAAACTTTGCTGATGTATGGAAGCTGCTTTATAACAACATCCTTCTGACATGCAAAAACAGAGATGAGGATGAAAGAAGCAATAAGCACGATGATATTTTTTGTTTTCATTTCTGACGATGATTAAAATTTGAAATTCCAACTCACACTTGGTACAATCGGTAAAAGAGATACTTCTCTTGCCTGCGGTTCTCTTGTAATTAAATCTGTGGTGAGATAAATAAAATAAGGATTTCTCCTGCTGTAAATATTGTAAAAGCTATACACCCATTCGGACTCATAACTATGACCGAATATTTTTCGAATCCTGTTATGATGAATCGCACTTACATCCAAACGATGATAGGCTCTGTAGCGATAATTATTGCGCTCAACAAAATCATAGTAAGTACCATCATACAATGTTCCATCCTGGAAAACGGTAACTCTTCCCAAAGGCAATGTGAAAGCACCACCCGAAGTAAAAACCCAGTCGGCAGCGAAAGTCCATTTTTTATTTCTTTCATAAGTTGCAACTAAAGAAATGTTGTGCCGCTTGTCATAAGCAAACGGAAAAGTTTTTCCGCGATTGAGCGAATCAAATTTTTGTGTTGTCCACGACAAAGTGTAAGAAGCCCAGCCTGTGAATTTGCCGAAATTTTTCTTTACAAAAAATTCAATACCATAACTCAACCCTTTTCCAAAAGTTAATTGCTGATCAATATCGTTACTCAGCAAAGGTTGTGTGCCTTCCTTAAACAATACCTGGTGTTGCATGGTTTTGTAATAGGCTTCAATGCTTGTTTCAAAATTGTTGTTCTTAAAATTCTTAAACACACCAATTGCTCCCTGTCTGCTTATCTGTGGCAAAACTGTTTTGCTGCTGCTGATCCATATATCGGTGGGCAATGAGGCAGAACTGCTCGGAACCAAATGAATAAACTGGTTCATCTCTGTGTAAGAAAGTTTAACGGACATTGCAGGGGTTATTGAATATTTTAAAGTAAGCCTCGGTTCAACTCTATTGTATTGAATGGTTGATTTAATAAACAAAGGAACCCGCACACCAAGATTTGTACTGAACTTTTGAGATAGTTTAATTTCATCGCTTGCATAAAACGCAAGTTGTGTACTGAACTTTTGAGGAATGCTATCAGGCTTCAGGCTATTAATCGCACCTGACTTAGGAATTTTTGCGGAAGAGGTTGCAGGGAAAAAAGTACTGTATGAATAATTTGCTCCAACAAGAATATTGTTTTTCGGATTTGGAAAAAACTGCAAATCCGTTTTAGCATTTACATCACGTATGCCTGAATATATCTGTGCATAATATTGTCCTTGAACGGTTGACAGGTTATTGTGATAACTGTTGTAAATGACAGAGGTATTTGAAAAAAGCTTATCGCTGAAAAGATGGTTCCATCGTAAAGTGGCTGCATCGTTTCCAAAATTAATTCCATAATTCAAACTATTAGCCGCAGTATAATTTGCATTATCAAGTCCTTTAAAAAAACTAAGGAACAATCTGTCCTTATCTGAAATTGAATAATTAAATTTCGCATTCACATCATAGAAATAATACGAGGTCCTGTTTTTATTTTTTGGAATAAAAGGTTTTATCAGCACATCAAAATAGCTTCTTCTTGCCGAGATGATAAACGAAGACTTGTCCTTTTTAATTGGGCCTTCCACTGTGATATTGGAAGTTATTAAGCCAATTCCTCCACTCACCACATAATTCTTTTTGTTCCCTTCTTTCATTGTGATGTCAAGAATAGAGCTTAACCTGCCACCATATTGTGCAGGAAATCCGCCTTTAATAAGCGTTACATTATTCAGTGCATTTGTATTGAAAGAACTGAACAAACCAAACAAATGATTAGGATTGTAAACGGTTGCTTCATCCAATTGTACAAGATTTTGATCGCTGTTTCCACCTCTTACATAAAAACCTGTAGTTCCTTCATGACCTGATTGCACTCCGGGTAACAGCTGAATTACCTTCAGTACATCCTTCTCTCCCGCAATTGCAGGCATCGTTGTAATCTGTTTCATCGGGACTTCGATCACTCCCATTTGTGGTCTCTGCACATTATTATCGTTTCGTTCTGCTTTGATTTCCACTTCACTTAACGAGCTTGCATTTTCGTCCATTGATACATCCACCACAATACTTGTTGTGGTAGCTATTTTTTTTGCTATTGCTTTATAACCCATGTATGAATAAATGAAACCTAACGTATCAGCAGGCTTTAAAGTCAGAGAATAAAATCCATAATTGTTTGATGTGGTGCCGGTTTTTTGATTGGTATTAAAAACTGTTGCACCAATCAATGCTTCCCCTGATTTTGCATCCTTAACATAACCACTTACTGTAATATTTTGAGCAGAAGCAAATAGTGGAAGTATTGTGGTGAACAGGAAAATTATTTGCTTTGACATGTGGGCGATTTTTGATGCTTCAAATATTATTTATGAATGTGTTTGAATATTGGAGAAGGAGTGCCGTTGTTTGTGGTTTTTACAAAAAAACATGTTTAAAAAAAATTTTTTTTTTTTTTTTAAAAAACAAAAAAAACAAAAAAAGTGTTTTTATTTTTTTTTTTATATTATTTATTAA
>JANLUX010000383.1:0-3935 GCA_031363705.1 Bacteroidota bacterium | reverse complement strand
CCCGAAGCGTCAAGCGCTATCGAGTTGCCAACATCATAACTTGGTCCACCCATTGCTTTTGCCCAAACCAATGCAGGGGATTGCGCCATTGCAGCTCCCGTTAATAGCAACAAAAGGGTCGCGAATATTATAATAATTGGTTTCATATTTATTACCGTTAGGATTTAATTAACGATGTAAATATACACACGGGTATAATAGGTATTGTTACGCTAAATTGTTGCTCTCTTCCTAAACCATTGCCGTCCGCTCAATCCACAGCTCCTTCCTTGACGATGAACCTAACACTGCCTGCTTCTATGATTTTGGTGATGGCACCACATGGACAGAATGTATCATGAATCATACCTCATCAGATAAAGGGTCTAATAACCTTGATTATTGCAACACAGAACGGCTGAAAGAATTTATCATATCGCACAATAGAGATGAAAAAGTACCAAGAATCATCCGTACTTTTTCTCCACTCTTCAATAGTTCATGGGCAAACCAGTAAAAACACTTTGTCTAATTCTTCTTCCTCAATCTCATATTTAGCAGCTCAACAAGCAACGAAAAAGCCATTGCAAAATAAACATAACCCTTTGGTACATGTACATCAAATGCTTCTACTACCAGCATAAAGCCAATCATCAGTAAGAAGGAAAGCGCAAGCATCTTTATAGTTGGATGTTTATTGACAAAATCACTAATAGTTTTTGCAGAAAGCAACATCACAATCATAGAAATGATTACCGCCATTATCATAATATAAACATTATCCACCAAACCAACAGCAGTCAAAATGGAATCAAATGAAAATACAATATCGAGCAAAATAATCTGGATAATAGCATTCCTGAGATTAAGTCTTTTAACCTTTGGATCGCCAGGCTCCTCATCTCCTGTAATCTTACCATGTATTTCTGATGTGCTCTTGGCAATAAGAAATAATCCACCTGCGAGCAAAACAATGTCGCGTCCGCTAAAGCCATTTCCAAGAATTGTAAACAAGTCTGTTTTTAAACTAATGATCCAGGTGATGCTAAATAGCAATGCAATTCGCATCAGCAGCGCCAACGAAAGACCAATCTTTCTGGCTTTATCCTGTTGGCTTTTTGGAAGCTTACCTGCAAGAATAGAAATGAAAATAATGTTATCAATCCCCAGCACAATTTCCATCACCACTAAGGTGAAAAGGCTTATTAATCCCGATGCAGAAAAAATCTGCGATAATTGTTCACTCATAGATTAAAAATTAAAAATTAATAATGAACAATCAATAAAGTTGGGCAATTGCATTATTAATTATTCATTCATTAAAGTCGGGGTGGCCAGATTCGAACTGACGACCTCCAGCACCCCATGCTGGCGCGCTACCAGGCTACGCTACACCCCGATTTATTGAGTTCGCAAAAATATGTGTTTGGATTGAAAGTATGTTTACCGTTTAAGGGTTAACTTTTTTTACAGTGAAAATAAAACGCGTTTATACTATATGTTTAGCTGATTTCATTGCTTAAAAACAATAATTGTAATCTTGATTAATTTTGCACATTCTTAATTTTCCAGTCCCGTTTTATGAAAACAATTTTTTCTTTTTTACTATCCGTAATATTTTGTTTTAATGTTTCAGCACAAAACAAATATATCCGTTACACTTTAAGCGGTTATATAAAGGACGCTAAGACAGGCGAAGCTTTGCTTGGATGCAATGTGGTGATTAAAGAAATGCGTAAAGGAACCAATACTAACACTTATGGATTTTATTCCTTAACAATTGATAGCGGAAACTATACTTTGATCATCAATTACATTGGTTACAAAGATCAGTTGATACCTGTAGATCTTAATAAAGATCAAACCATCAACATTGATCTTGAACCTACAACCATTGAAACAAAAGAAGTAGAAATTAAAGGCGAACGTGCGGATCGTAATGTTAACAGCACGGAGATGGGGCGTATTCAATTAGATGTTGACAAGATAAAATCGCTGCCTGCTTTTATGGGTGAAGTGGATATCTTAAAAACAATACAGCTTTTGCCCGGTGTGCAATCAGCCGGTGAAGGCAATGCCGGTTATTACGTTAGAGGAGGAGGTCCTGATCAGAATTTAATTCTGTTAGATGAAGCAGTTGTTTACAATGCTTCTCACCTGTTTGGATTTTTTTCTGTCTTCAATTCTGATGCAGTTAAAAACATGACGCTTACCAAAGGTGGTATGCCTGCTCAATACGGTGGAAGGCTTTCCTCAGTGCTGGATATTTCAATGAAGGATGGAAACAACAAAAAGCTGCACGGCTCAGGAGGCATTGGTTACATTGCTTCGCGATTAACTTTGGAGGGTCCTATTATCAAAAACAAAGCCTCCTTCATTATTTCCGCCCGCAGAACTTTTATTGATCTTTTTATGCGTAAGCCCTTTATAAAAGAAGGCTCGTCAGTTGAAGGCAACAGCTATTATTTTTATGATCTCAATACAAAACTCAACTACACAATTTCACAAAAGGACAGGTTGTTCTTAAGTGGATATTTTGGACGTGATGTTTTTAATTTCAAAAGTGCTCAGACAGGTTTTAAAGTGCGAATTCCCTGGGGAAATGCAACCACTTCCATGCGTTGGAATCATTTATTCAGCGACAGGTTATTCCTGAACACTTCCCTTATTTACTCTGATTATAAATTTGAATTTCAAGCTAACCAGCAACAATTTGATTTCAGGATTTTTTCAGGTGTTCGTGATTACACAGCAAAAGTTGACTTCAATTATTTTCCAAACATTCTGCATAATATTAAGTTTGGAGGTAATTATATTTTTCATCGCTTCACTCCCACCAATGCTTCTGCACGTTCTGGAGATGTGGTTTTCGATCTCGGTAAAGTAACACGCATCTATGCGCATGATGCAGCAGTTTATCTGAATGATGAATGGGATGTAACAGAAAAGTTTCGCGTAAATATTGGAGCTCGCGGAACTTTGTTTGCACATGTTGGACCTTTTACACGTTATATACCTAACCCTGTTTTCCCGGAACGATATACTGATACGATCATTTATGAGAAAAATAAAGTTGTCAAAACTTATATGAATGTTGAACCTCGTTTCAGTTTGCGTTACGAGCTAAATAAGTTGTCCTCATTAAAAGCATCATATACACAAAATTACCAGTACGTACATCTCGTATCTGTGTCGTCTGCATCCTTACCAACCGATGTTTGGGTGCCAAGTGGTGACAGAGTAAAGCCACAATTTGCAACACAATATGCATTGGGTTACTTCCGCAATTTCAAGGACAATGAATATGAAACCTCCATTGAAGTGTATTATAAAGAAATGAAAAACCAGATTGAATATCGCGAAGGCGCCATGCCCGACCAGGATCTGAAAAACAACACCGACAACAATTTTGTTTTTGGCAAAGGATGGAGTTATGGCACTGAATTATTTTTAAAGAAAGCAGCAGGTAAATTTAATGGTTGGATTGGTTATACACTGGCTTGTACACAACGCAAGTTCCCTGATATAAATGGTGGAGAACAATTCTCTCCAAAATATGACCGCAGACATGATGTATCAATTGTGCTCACCTATAACAGGAGTAAAAGATGGACATTTGGCTTAGTGTGGGTTTATGCAACGGGTGATGCATTGACTTTGCAAACTGAACGATATGCAATTGCTGCCAGCCCTCCTATCTCTTTCAGTGAAGGTAACTTCTCCAATAATTTTTACGTACTTGGTAATTATGGAAAAAGAAATGCCTTCAGGCAGAAAGCTTACCACCGTTTGGATTTATCTGCCACCTTGCATGGTAAGCAAAAAAAACGGTGGGAAGGCGAATGGAACTTCAGCATCTTTAATGTTTACAGCCGCATGAATCCATATTTTATTTATTTCAACGTGGAAGGTAACACACAGGATGGCAACCTGCAGATTCAGGCTAAGCAGGTATC
>JANLUX010000376.1:0-14574 GCA_031363705.1 Bacteroidota bacterium | reverse complement strand
GCATGTGGCAGTTCCATACATTGCTGAAACAGTTCCGGTATAAATTCCTGGTGATAGTTCATCAATGGACGAAGAGGTTTGATTACTTCCGCTCCATTGGTATTGGTAATTTGATCCTCCAGTTTATCATTAGGTGTATTTCCTTGTCTGACTACAATAAGTTCATTCGGATTACCGCCATTGAATGTATAGTTTGGTCTGTTTCCGGGAAGATTTAAAACCAAAGACACATCACCTGGCAAAAGTGTGCCATCCGTTAAAAACTCTTCACAATGACTTCCGATTGCTTGCGCATAAACAGGAGTGCTGGATCTCCATGCAAAGGAACGTCCGTTGCCACCCGGAATATTATCCGCATCACCTTTCATATAATATCCAATGTGAAAATAATCAACCCCGGTGAGCATCATAGCCTTGAGAATGCCAAGGTATTGTGCGGGACGCATTGCACTTTCTTCTTTTTCCGTTTCGTAACCCGGAGAAACATAGGGAGCAAAACGCTGATCATCAAAAGCAGCAATGGGTGTCCCATCTAATGCTGTGTAAGTAGCAGAAATCTCATTGTACCTGCATTGAGAGAGCCACCTCCATGCATGCCGGGGACCGTTTGCATTCTGAAACCAAAGTTTAGGGCTGCTGAAATAAATATCTGGTGTGGAATAGGGATGACCATCAATTTCAGAATTTATTCTTCTGAGCTGCGGATAAAAGTGCCTGAATTTATCGTGACCATCATTTCCGTAGTTGGTAAAAATAAAATCCGGAGCAAAAAGGCTTGAATTTGCTGTAGCATTGAATCGAAACTGTCTGTCAATTTCTGCTTTAGCTTCGCCCTGTATTTTATGAAAATTGTCAGTGGAGGTGAGGTAAGTGGAATATTCATCCCGTAAATATTGATTGGATTGAATACTTGGATTAATAATATCAGAATATATATTGTCATTATAATCCAACAAGTTTTCATTGTCCTCAGCCATCATGCTGATTTTCCGGTTAATGGCTAAAAAGTGATCCGGAGGAGGAGTAGTATTTCCATAGAGGACTTCAAAATGGTCTTTCATAGCATCACCGTCAGGTGTATAAATGCCTGTTTGTAGTTTCGAAATTGACCATGGGTTACTTCCCTCTCGTGCCCGATGAATACTGCTAGGGTAACCGTTATCATCTTTATAAATATAATGTAATTGACCACCTGGGCAAGAACCATCTAAGTCATCCGATGTTATATATGGTTCGGTAAGGTTATAGGGATTATTAGTACCAGGGGGACTCAGATATGAAAGTACAGCAAGCGGTAAATCAGTATTGATATTAGCAGCATCCACCCAAGCAGCAGCAAATGTTCCAGTTTCTAATTCAGGAAGCTTCGCATCCCCTAAGTTTTCAAGCACAGTAAAATAATAGTTCCAGTTTCGGGCTAATTCTAGTTTAATGTCAACAGAGGTTGCTATCTGTGTTGGTTTATCATTATTGTATTCATTGTGTAATAAATCTGCTGATTTAAAAAAATTCACATTTCTTCTCAAGGTATGATTGGGTTTAAAGCGGGGAAGGGGGAAATCTATTATTTGATCAAGTGCGGTATTAACATTAGAATAGTCTCCTCCTGAAGAAACGGGAGCATAATTAAGCGGGTATTCGGCAGGGTCCAAATTTCCTTCAAGGTCTGGCAGCGGGATTTGCGGAGTGAGCTGCCCTAATGTATATGCCTTATGCAAATTAAAAACATCGTTATAATCCGAATAAATTTGCTGAGGAGTGCGGGCCTCATAATATATTGCCAGCTCATCCATACCTCCGAAAAACTGGTTATAGGAATTTGCCTGGCTTAATTTTATATCGTCAATGTCAATAGAGTTAAGATTTGCAGGAAGAGGATAATAAGCTATACTTTCAAAATCACTACCTAAAAATAATCCATCAATATATATTCTCAGTACCTCAATACGAAGTGTTGTATTAATGTCGAGGACGAAAGCAATATGATGCCAGTTACCATCAAGGTAATAATTAAAGCTTTTTGGACCAATTCCATCTAAATTAACTTGTAGTTTGTGATCATTCACATCATCTTTGAACGTAAATGATGCATATTCCATCGTAGCGAAAACTTTTTGAGCACCACCATTCATTATCCGGAAAAAATAGGGTGTATAATGGACATCAAATGTTTCTCCGAGATTAAAGAACATTTCAACAGTAATGGAATTTTGGGCAGGGGTATTAGTTTGAAATTGGGGGATATTAACTACAGTAGATGGGGTGGTAGGAGTACTAACGAAATTCAGGTAATGACCTAAGATGGGAGTTGTGTTTTGTATTGTAACGTTGCTACTAGTGGTGTGCAAGGAACATGTGCAAGCAGGAGTAGGGGAAGTATTGTCAAAAGTGGGTGAGGGAGGAATGCCTTTTTCAAAGCTATACAGATAAGCAGGGGGCTGAGCATAAGCATAAGGAGCAAAGAATAAAAAGAGCAGGCAATAAAGAGCCAGCTTTTTTGGAATGGAAAGGATGGAACGGGATTTCAGCGAATGGCCATGGCGAAGCCGAGCAAGGATGAGTTTAGACGTAGGATTTTAATTTTAGTGAATTTTGAACAGAATGATTAAGGCAAGGACTAATAATTACTATTAAAGAGAAAAAGCAATATGTGTAAAATGACCAGATGCTATAGATGAATGCGGGTCAATTAGCGTTGTATGCGAGGCTTAATGAAGCGCAAATATAAGAGGTTGATTTAATAAACCAAATTTTTTATTAGTGAGTTGATGAAAGCAAAGAACCAGTGTTTGCTTAGAATGGACAGGAATGAAATAATTTCTGATATCTTTTCTCTCACTCAGTTGAACTTAGTAAAAAACTTAAATAGCGTAGTATGCAATAAAGTGTTTATTATTAGTAAGGTAATTTAATTATTTAATGCAATAAATCATACATGAAATATTACAGTGACACGTGTACTGGCTTTGGAGATGGATGAACCGGCACAGAAGACTGGTGGAAATCGTTTAGTGAGGGGTATCCGGGAATAGGAGATTTGTGAAAATCGCTTGGTGAGAGGTGTACCGGGAACAGGAGAGAGGAGGAAATCTTTTGGTGAGAGGTGTACGGGAACAGGAGAGTGGTGAAAATGGAAAGGGGAGCGGTGTACCGTTATCGGTGATTGACTTGCGGTGTTTGGTGATGGATGTACGGGCGTTGGAGATTAATCTTTTTTAGGAATGTTTTGCTCGGTAACTAAAAAGGATTGCCTTACAGGTTTTAACAGGGCTTTTGCCCAATGCAACTTAAATATATTCTTTAAGATGAGGATAAGACTGTTAAAACTATTGGGCTTTTTTACATACAGGTTTGCTCCTTGTTTAAATGTTTCTTCCACATCTTTAGGACTATCGGAAGTGGAGAGCATAACGGTGGGTATATCTTTTAGTGTTTCGTCTTTTTTTATTTCTGCCAATGCTTCTTTACCATCTTTAACGGGCATGTTTACATCCAAAAAAATAATATCAGGATTAGGTTCTTCGGGATCTTTAAGTTTATCCATAAGATCCCTACCATTATCTACAGTGGTAACTTCAGCATTCACCATTGCTTCTTCGATGGCAGCAGTAAAGAGCTGCTGGTCATCTTTGTCATCATCTGCCAATAAAACTTTAACAGGTTCTTTAGGATCAGGTTGCTTTGCATGATCGTCAGCTTTGTCTTTGTCTTTCATTGTGGAAGCGTGAGGGATGAGTGTGTAAAAATACGAGATATATTGCTGATTTAACCTTATGGGGACAACTTTTTAACCAATGCTTCATGAATTTATTTCCACAATTAAACCCGGTGGGCGCTTTATATAAAGGGGCATTGCAAATGTTTATGAGTGATAAACGCGTGAAGCTATAATCAATCCGTTATTTATTTCAAGCACTTCTGCCACCACCATATTATCTTCACCAGAAACCACTCTTGTATATTCCATAAAGGCACGGTCACTATCCGCTGTAATGGTTTTTTCATGATAAGCAAGATCAGGCAAACGGTTAAATGCATCCTGCCACCAATTGCGCAAAGCAGCTTTTCCTTTTATTATTCCCTTGGTTTCAGGTTGCCTTGCTTTTAGTTTGGGACTATAATGTTCAGCGTTATCATCATATAATGAAAGCAGTTTTTCAAGGTTGTGATCATTGAATGCCTGTAACCATTGCTTTGCTATTTCATAGGGTTTCATGTATGAGAATTACGGGGTTTGGTTATTTTGCTGTGTTGGTTTCTTTGTAATGATACACCACATTTATCTGTGATGGAGTGGAAGCAACCACTTTGCCGGGCAGATGGAAATGGATGATTATTACGTTATGAAAAACGACATGCAATCCCCTGTATTTTTTCTTTTCATACTTAAGCAGTTTAACTAACCGTAAAGCTTCTTCATCACAACCATAACCAATGCCTGCCTTAACTACAGCATTGGAAACTTCACCATACACATCTACGTCATAAGCGATTTTAACGGAGCCTTCAACCCTGGTTTTTAATGCTTCTTCAGGATAACGGAGGTTTGATTTTACAAATTCATCCAGTGCTTTTTTACCACCGGGATAAGAGGGTTTATTTATGAATGATTCCGGCTTTGTTTTTCTCTTCACCTGTTACGATTTTTTTTTCAAATATCATTTTTAATTGCTCAACGCTTTATTACCAAAAAATCAGTTTCGAACTTAACGTAGAAATCAATTATGTATATATGAGATTATTATTTGCCTCTTAAACTCAACAGTAATTCTTCTAAAAAACTTATAAGAGAACTTTTAGTTTTTTTTAAACACCATGTTCTTTCATAATCCTGTTAAGCCATTTCACCATCAATAAAATGATAACGGAAGTGATGAGTGCGAGCACAAGATTTACAAGAAAGAAATTTGCTTTGTGATCATAACCATCCCATAAACTGGCAAGTACGCCACTCATTTTGTTCCCTATTGAAGTGGATAAAAACCATCCGCCCATCATTAAACCTGTGAGCCTTGGAGGAGATAGTTTTGAAACCAATGATAAAGCCATGGGGCTTAAGCAGAGCTCACCCACTGTGATAACTCCATAGCATCCTATGAGCCACCACATGGAACTTTTCTCCAATCCATTATGACATGCATAGGCAGCAGTTACCATCACTAAAGTGGAAAGTGCAGTGATAAATAAACCATAAAATATTTTCCAGGGTGTAGCGGGTTCTTTATTTTTTCTTTTCAGAAACCCCCAGAATAAAACAATAAGCGGTGTTAATGCTACCACCCAAAAGGGATTTACTGATTGAAACAACTCTGTGGAAACAAGTGTTACTTTATCACCTTCAGCAGGCAACTTTTCAGGAGGTATATTTTTGAAATATAAAGGGTAATCATAAGTCTTTATGGGTTTGTCATTAGGATCTCGCGCAATGCGGAATTGTTCATCGGCAAGGGGTACCGAGTCTTTTTCATATTTAACTTCCTGCACCATGCCCAGCACCTGTGCCGGTTTAACTAATGCCGGAGGTATTTCACGGTTAGTATAACTTTCAGCCCAGGTGGTTAATGCTGTTCCGTTCTGTTTAAAGATTGCCCAAAAAACAATTGCCACGGCAAACACGGCAAGCAATGCCGCAATTGGTTTTTTATCCTGTGCATTAGAGCGGATCATGATGGATACATAATAGGCAGCTACAGGCAATGCACCGAAAATAAAGGCATCGGTACTGTCGCTTCCGAATATATTTTCAGGAATCATCCAGCCGATATAACCGGCAATTAAAGCAGGAAGCATTGTTACTCCCAATATTTTTCCAACAGGCATGTCTTCTGCTTTGGTCGGTTTTTTTACATCAACATGTTTATAATGTTTCTGCCCTATCCAGAAAATAATAACCCCTATAAACATTCCTATGCCTGCTGCCAAAAATGCTGCTCCCCAACTGAAAGTATTGCGCAGGTAAGCACCAAAGAAATTACAGATAAAAGCCCCGAGGTTTATCCCCATATAAAAAATACTATATCCGGAATCTTTCAGGTGTTTGTATTTATCTTCTGTGTAAACATTGCCAAGCAGGGTTGAAATATTGGGTTTGAAAAAACCATTTCCAATGCAAATGATCAGCAGCGAAGTGTAAAATGCGGACATGCCGGGCAAGGCAAGTCCGCAGTAGCCAATGCCCATCAAAATTCCACCGATGGTGATGGAGAGCCTGTAACCTAAAATTCTGTCAGCCAGCAAACCTCCAATAAAAGGAGTGAGGTAAACGAGTGCAATATAGGTTCCGAAAATATCAGAGGCTTCTTTTCTATCCATTGCCATTCCACCCTTTTGAGTATCGGTCATGTAAAGAAAAAATATTCCCAGCATGAGATAAAAACCAAAACGTTCCCACATTTCGGAGAGGAATAAATAAGGCAATGCTTTAGGGTGCTTTCTTTCCATGCTTAAAATAATTTGCGGAAAGATAAAATAATTATGTGCAAATGGATAAGGTTAATTGCAGAAGTGTTTTTTACTTCCTGCCAAAATCAGCCGGAATCTCTCCCCATTTTTCTGTCTGCCATTTTATGACAGGGGTGAAGTAAGAATTTTTATGCAGCCATTGCTCTGCACGCTCAATCAAATCAAAAAGTTTTTGGTTGCGTGATGTTGGTTCTAATTTGGTTTTTGCTTTTTTATTTTTCACCCAGCTTAAAGCAGTCATACTATCGGTGTAAATAATCTTGTTACTATTTTGTTTTTTAAGCATGGCGAGCGCGTGCACTATCGCTAAAAACTCTCCGATGTTATTGGTTCCTTCTTCAAAAGGTCCTCCATGAAAAATTTCTTCCTGTGCCTGAATGTCAACACCACGGTATTCCATTCTGCCCGGATTACCGCTGCAGGCAGCATCCACTGCTATTGCATCCAATACTGGTTTACCTGCTGTAATTGTTTTTCCTGTAGGTATTATTTTCTTTTCTGCAGCTTTTGATTTGATAAAATCACGGCTGGATTTTTCAAAAGCAATTACTGCCTCGGTGTAACTATCAAATGATTTGTATTTGGGATCAGGATAACCTTCAACACTTCTGCGGCACTCATCCCAGTTATCAAAAACACCTTTTGATCTTCCGTTCCATACTACGTAGTATTTCTGTTTGGGCATGGTCAATTGATTTGGTAATTTGCTAATTTGGTAATTTGATAATGAAAAAAAATGCTGATAATCATCAAATCATCAAATTAGCAAATCATCAAATTAAATTGTCACCAAACTACCGCTGATTGCCTGGCGTAGAAAAGCAGGGAGTATGGATTCTTGTGTGAGTCTTAATTTATCAGCATCATTGAGATGAAACAACATCTCTTCATATTTTTCCTGACCATGATGGTTAACGATGTGTTGCTGCTTATCAGGACGAATTAAATATTTCAACATTCCCACCTGGTCAGCTTCGGGATGAAACTGTGTGCCGAATATTTCATCAGAGAAACGGATAGCCATCACAGCCCGTTCATACGTTACATGCGGACGTTCTTTTTCAATAGCTAAAACTTTTGCACCTAATTTCAAAAGCTTGTCAGCATCGGGTTTTATCACCTGGTAATCGCGGCTGTCAACAGCATAAAACGGATCAGGCAGCTGATTAAAAAATCTTTCTTTTTTTCCTTCAATGGTTTCGTGAATGGGAAAAATGCCGAATGCAGAAGAATGACGCTTGGATACTTCAGCAATTTCAAGATGGCGGCACACCAGCTGAAACGAATGACAAATCAAAAATAAAAACTTCTTTGCGCCAGTATTATTCTGATTGTGCTCAAATATGGAATCAATGAGCTTAAAATATTTGTTTTCCCACGTTGCATCTGCATCAGCCATTGGGCTACCCGGACCTCCTGTAGAAATATAAATATCATAATCAAGCTCGGGAATTTCATTTTTGAACCGCACATCAAAAACTTTCCAGGTCATGCTTTGATTCGGCTCGAGCGGATGCGTATTTAATAAAACCTGCAGGCAACGCATTCCTTCATTGGGTTCGTTATTATATAAATCAATTATTGCAACGCGTATGTTCTGAGTTTTTACCGGAGCGTTCACTGAGGGATAAAATTTAATTTCTTCTGTATACATTGTACTATGCCAAGCCTAAATTTGTTTCAAGTATCATGTAATCCACCACATCTTTAAGGTCACCTGTTTTTTCATAAATAGCCAATTGCCTGTCAGCGCCTGTACCTTGTTTTAACATTGTTTCAATATATTTTAATTCTTTTCTGCTTCCTAATTCATCCACCACGTCATCTACAAATTCCAGTAATTCATAAATTAAATCTTTTGTAGGCACCTCTTGTTCTTTTCCAAAATCAATAAGCTTGCCATGGATGCCATAGCGCGCTGCACGCCATTTGTTTTCATTAATCAATGCACGGCTGTAATTGCGGAAAGATAAATTCGCAGCCATCAGCTTAAATAATTTTGCTGTGATGGCTTGCATCAAAGCAGCAAGGGCAATGGTTTCATCAATGCGCATGGGTACATCGCAAATGCGAAATTCAATGGTGTCGAAGAAAGGATGCAAGCGCAAATCCCACCATATCTTTTTGCCATTATCAATACATTTTGTTTTGATAAGGAGATTAATGTAGCTGTCATACTCCGCCACACTGCCGAAATATTCCGGAATACCGGTGCGTGGAAATTTATCAAACACTTTGGTGCGATAAGCTTTAAATCCCGTGTTACGACCGAGCCAGAAAGGTGAGTTTGCAGATAAAGCAAATATGTGTGGCAGAAAATAACGCGCCTGGTTAAGGAGCATTAAACCAACTTCGCGCGATGGTATTCCTACATGCACATGCAAACCGAAAATAAGATTTCCTCGTGCTGTATCCTGCAATTCTTTCACTATTTCATGATAGCGCGGATGATCAGTTATCTCCTGATCCTGCCAACGTGAAAATGGATGTGTGCCACCGGCAGCGAATAACAATCCCTGCTTCTGTGCTATCTCTGAAATCATTTTACGCAGGTAGGTAACTTCCTTTCGTGCTTCGGTTACATCCTTACAGATATTGGTACCCACCTCCACCACGCTCTGGTGCATTTCGGCTTTCACCTGTTCTTTCAACGTAACTTTTCCATGTTCAATTATCTGGTGCATGTGAGAACGCAGCTCACGTGTTTTGGGATCAATAATCTGGAATTCTTCTTCGATTCCTAGTGTAAATAGTGACATACAGGGGTCGTTAGTTTTCAATTAAAATTAATTTTTGAGTTGATGGAACAGATGTAAGTTATTACTCAATTCTTAAATCATACATCATTAAGGATTGAATTCCTTTTAGTTTTAGCACTGATCGTGAAGCCTGAACTAGTTTGAATTCTTCGTTGGATAACTCCTGCTTCATAAATCGGATGTGCGCCTGTGTATTTATATCTTCCATTATCTTTTCAAGCGGTTCTTTTACTTCGGGCATTTCTTTAAGGCGATAATTATCGAGCTTAGCCATACGCGCTGCAATAGCAATAGCATCATTAATACCACCAAGTGTGTCAACCAGTTTAAGTTTTACAGCTTCTGCTCCGCTCCAAACTCTTCCTTGTCCCATACTGTCAACAAGCGCCTGTGAAATTTTGCGTCCTTCACTTACGTGCTTAGTAAATGTATCATAAATTTTGTCCACCTCTCTTTGAATGATGGCAGTTTCAGCAGCAGTAATGGGTCGCGTAAATGATCCGATATCACTGTAAGCACCTGTTTTATATCTGTCAGTGGTGATGCCTAATTTATTCTTCAACATGTTTTCACCATTGAATAATAAACCAAACACTCCAATGCTTCCCGTTAAGGTATTAGGTTGGGCCACAATTTTATTTGCCGGACAGCTGATATAATATCCACCTGAAGCAGCAAGGCTACCCATGCTTACTACGGTAGGTTTTGTGGCAGCAGCAAGCTTTACCTCACGCCATATAACTTCGGATGCCAATGAACTACCACCTGGGGAATTTACACGCAGCACAATGGCTTTTATTTTATCATCATTGCGTGCATCACGTATGGCTTTGGAAAGTTCAGTAGAACCAATGGTGTTATCATCACCTTTATCACTTGTTATTTCTCCATTTGCATAGATAACCGCGATACGGTCAGTGGTAAATTTCTTTTTGTCTTTTTCCACCGAACGATTGTATTGATTAAGATTAACAAGAGCTATTTCATCTCCTTTCTTCTGACCGATTTTTTTATTCACATCATCCAGAAATTCATCTTTATAAGCAAGGCGATCCACCAATTTTAATCGCAATGCATCTTCGGCAGATTGAGCAAGCAAACTGTCACTTATTAACATTACCTGCTGATGGTCTAACTTTCTACCACGTGCTATTTTTAATGTTAAATCATTCCAGATGGAGTTTATTAAAGAAGCCATCTGCTCGCGGTTTTCTTCACTCATCTTTTCGCTGATAAATGGCTCTACTGCACTTTTAAATTTTCCGTGACGGATAACCTGCGGTTGTATCTCCAGCTTCTCAAGCAATCCTTTAAAAAACATGAGCTCTGCATTGATACCTTTAAGCTCCACACCACCTTCAGGATTGAGATAAATTTTATCTGATGCAGATGCTAAATAATATGCGCCCTGTGAATAAGACTCAGCCCATGCATACACAAACTTGCCCGATTTTTTAAAACGAAGCAAAGCATTACGGATTTCATCTAATGATGCAATGCCTCCCTGTACCGTACTTACATCCACAAAAATTCCTTTTATATCACCGTCTTTTGCAGCTTTATCAATGTCCTTAATAATATCATTAAGCCCGGGTTGCTTATGACTTGAGAAATCGTTTAAATCAAAATTATCAAAAGGATTTCCGCTGCTTCGCTCTTCAATTGGTTGATCAAGTGTAAGCTGTAACAGGCTGTTTTTCTCAACAGTAACTTTTTTATTGCTAACTGAAGATACTGCTGCGGAAACAATAACAAAGAAAATAAATACAAGTAAAACAATGCCGATGATAAAGCCCAGCATGGAAGCAAAAAACATTTTAAAGAATTGTTTCATGAAAGAAGGGGATTTTGGAAATGCAATGTTAGTGAAAATTGATTAGTGAGTTGTTTGGTTGCTAAGTTGTTATCGGGTAAATATTAACAAGCATCACGATAAACGTTTAACCTCTTTATCATCATTGCATTCGTCAAGCAATTCACTTATTGTTTTGTTAAACACGGGATGAATGTATGACGGTATTAATTCATTTAAAGGAATAAGAGTAAATCTACGTTCATGTAAATGCGGATGCGGAACTTTTAATCCTCCCGATGCTTCGGGATCATTAATCACTGCATCATTGAAAAATAAAATGTCAATGTCAATACATCGTTGTTCCCATTTTTTAATCCGTATGCGACCCATCTGGTGTTCTATTTCCAGGAGCGTGTTCAAAAGTTTTGCTGCATTCAAATCTGTTTTGGCTATCACAACCTGGTTTAAAAATACAGGTTGATCTTCCAAACCCCAGGCTTCCGTTTCATAAAGAGATGATTGCTTTATGATATTAATTTTCTCTTTTGTCAATAGCAATTTTGCATTTTCAATCATAGCAATTCTATCGCCTGCATTTGATCCTAATAGTAATATCGCTTCATTCATCCGAAACAAATTTGCTGAATATTCTTTTCACTCAATGCAAATGTTATTTATGATGAATGAGTAATGGCTAATAACTAATTTCACCGCCACATGCTTCCTTATAAATACATTGCAATAGAAGGTAATATCGGAGCGGGTAAAACTTCACTTGCACAGATACTTGCCACCAAGTACAATGCTGAATTGGCACTTGAAGAATTTGCCGATAATACTTTTCTCACCCAGTTTTATCAGAATCCTGAACGGTGGGCTTTTCCGCTTGAATTATCTTTTCTGGCTGAGCGTTACCAGCAACTAAAGCAGAAACAGGATGAGCAGATTGCCACAGGCGGAATGCTTGTTACTGATTATCTTTTTGAAAAATCATTGTTGTTTGCTCAGGTAAACCTGCAGGGAAATGAGCTGGAACTGTTTAACCGGTTTTATTCACTTATGAAACCAAATCTGAAAGCGCCTGATCTTATATTATATCTTTCAAGAAGCACTGATACATTAATTAATAACATCAGAAAAAGAGGACGTGATTTTGAAAAAGAAATAAGTATTGATTATTTGATGAAGGTTACCCGTCAATATGAAAGCTATCTAAAGCAGGAACAATCAATACCTGTTTTATTTATTGAATCTGATCATCTCGACTTTGTAAATATTGCTGAAGACCTGCGTTTCATTCTCGATATTTTAACTCAACAACACCTTACTGGTTTAAAAATTGTGAGGCAGGGAGTCTCGTAGTTTAAAATAAAGTTAAACTTTATCAAAGCTTTTTTTCTTTTTTTTATCTACAATGTCCTAAGTATAATTATCATTGCATCACAAAACTATATCCTTATGAGGCTAAAGCTTATTCTCCCAATCCTGTTGCTTTTAACTTCAGTGCTTGTGCAGGCACAGCAATCAGGAACTACAACCACCTCCACTTACGGTTTACCAAAGCCAAAGGATTATGATCGCTGGTCAGTTGGAGTTGCTGTGGGTTTAACACACCTTGATGGTGATTTATTAAATGGTGCAGGAAATAATAACCGCATACTGGAGCAAGCAGAAGCAAATATTGGATATGGTTTATTCGTGCACCGTCAGATTTCACATTCCATCGGTTTGCGATTTAGAGGTTATATGTCAAAATTCACAGCACGCGATGTTGATTTTGTAAATGATTCAACCGGACAGGTAGCTCAGTTTAACGGACAGCCTGGTAGGTTTACTTTAACTGCTGAAAAATTTGAATCACCATTAAAGGAAGCTGCTCTGGAGATGACCTATAACTTTGGTAACATTAGTTTTCTGAACCGCAATAAAAATTTTCATTTTGTAGCAACACTCGGCATAGGTGTATTTAGTTATGACGGAGAGGTAAAAGCTGACAGCATTGCTCCAAAAGATAAAGTGCTTCGCAGCTCAAAGGCAGCGGAAGGAATGATTCCGGTTAGTCTGGGTTTTAAATACAAAATCAGCAAAGTAGATGTTGGTTTAGCGTACGAATTCCGCAAAACATTCACTGATAATATTGATGCAACAATAAGAACCTTATCAGCTTATGATGATTATGTAATGGTAAATCTTTCCATCGGTTACACGTTTGGTAAAAAGAACAAAGCTATGGAATGGGTTAACCCGATGCAGGTTGTTTACAACGATCTTAATGATATGAAAGAAAAGATTGATGTGATAAGCGGTGATAAAGATAATGACGGAGTAAGCGACCTTTTTGATAAAGATAACAGCACACCTGAAGGAACAAAAGTGTATGGTGATGGTACAGCAGTGGATACTGATGGTGATGGAATACCTGATTCAAAAGATGCAGATCCTTTTACAGCCAAAGGAGCCTCTGTGGATACCAATGGAAAGGAAGCAGATACAGATGCTGATGGAGTGAATGATAGCCGCGATCTGGAACCTAATACTGAACCCGGTTCATTAGTAAACTTTCAGGGTGTAACTATTCCTGTAGCAGGCACAGCAGGTATTAGCGGAACAAGCGGTGTTGATGGTACTAACGGTACAGGTTATCTTCCTTCTGTATTTTTTGACTTGAATTCATCATTGATTAAACCGGTTTATTATGACCGCATTCTGGTAATAGCAAAAGTGCTGAAGGCAAATCCATCTATTAAACTTCGTATCACCGGTAATTGTGATGTCAGAGGTAACGAGGCGCTCAATAGAAAGTTAGGGCAGAAACGTGCTGATGCAGTTAAGAAACATTTAGTTGAACAGTATGCAATAGATTCATCACGAATCAATACTGAAACAAAAGGAAAAGAAGATCCGGCAGCTAACAAGCTTAATGCTATGAACCGAAGGGCTGATTTTGGAGTGGAGTAGTGAGGCACTTTTGTTTCCAATGAATTTCCCTTTTTATTATAAACTTCACATTTTTTTAATTATTCTAATAAAGGAAGCAGTATATTTACTGTCTCTCTATTAATTCCTGACTTGAATGTATAATTATAAATCTGTTTTATTAATTGATGATGATCCCGATGATCGTTTTCTTTTTCAGGAAGCCCTCAATGAGATAGATGCTTCTTTGGTTTTGCTGGCAAAAGAAGATGGAGTGGAAGCGATCAAATATTTAAAAGAGACTGATGAGTTGCCTGACATCATATTTCTTGATATGAATATGCCCAGAATGAATGGAAAAGAATGTCTGGTTTTAATAAAACAAGAAACGCGGCTTGCCCGGATTCCTACTATAATCTACTCCACTTTTAAATCGCCAAAGTCAGTTAAAGAAGTTACTCAGCTGGGCGCTGATTTTTATTTACAGAAGCCTGTCAATTATCATGACCTTTATAACTCCATTAAATTTATTCTAAATGGAGAATATAAATCAATGATAGCTTTTTGACACGTAACTGAATTAAAAAGTATTTGGAGAATAAAATAGAACGAAGGCGGCACATTCCCTCATGTACCGCCCTC
>JANLUX010000046.1:0-8026 GCA_031363705.1 Bacteroidota bacterium | reverse complement strand
ATAACCATCGTTTCACTATATAACAAAAGGAAATTAACAGTTTACGGTTGTAAGGATGCATACAATGGCTCTGCACGAAAACGATAAGGCGCGCCATCAGCCGTAAACTGTTTTTTTATTTTAATTAATAACCTTCCGATTGTTAATACACATTTCATCTAATTTAGCAACGAATTTTTATTTGTTATGGCTGCACAATCACAAAAGGGAATAAATATTACACTGGCTATTTTACTGGTGGCATCGTTGGGTTTCAATGTTTATTTGTGGATAAACAAAAACACGATAATAAAAAATTACATTACAAAAGTTGAACTGATGGCAGTAGAGCGCCAGGAAGTGGACAAAGAACTGAACGATACTTATACAGAGTTGAATCAATATAAAGGCATAAATTCAAAGCTGGATAGTTTGCTACAGGAAGCAAATGCAAAAGTGGATGAGCAGAAGGCAAGAATTGAAAGCTTAATCCGTTCAGGCAGCAATACAGCAGCGATAAATAAAAGCTTGCGTGAAGAACTTGAATCCATAAAGAAACTCCGCAATGAATATCTGTTGCGCATTGACAGTTTAATGGCGGAGAATGTTACCTTAAAAAAAGAAAAAACAGATCTTACAATTACAGTTGACAGTCTTTCAAAAAATTTAAAAGCAACTGTTAATACCGCCTCCGTTCTTAAAGCAGAATATATTAAAGTGAAATCATTTAAGCGTAAAGGTTCTGCTAAATATGCTGAAACCACTACAGCAAAACGAACTAATAAAATTGAAGCATGTTTTTCAATAATGGATAATACAATTGCAAAAGGTGGAGAAAGAACAATTTACCTGCGTATTATTGAACCGGGAGGAAAAGTGCTTGGTGACCGTTTAAATGGCAGCAGTACTTTTAAAAAATCCGGTTCGGATGAAGAGATACTTTACACTTCCACTCAAACTATTAATTACAACAACCAGAAACAGGATTTATGCCTTAAGCACGAAGAGAAAGAAAGAGTATTTACTGCAGGCACTTATTTGATTGAGGTGTATGTGGATGGAAACCTGGCAGGAAATTCAACTGTGAATCTGAAGTAATCGGCTGCTTAATTTCAGAGCAGCATCAATACAATTTAAAATTAATTTATGTTAATATTAAAAGGGTCGCCAGTGGGCGACCCTTCATTAATTTAAGCTGTAAGGTTGAATTATTAATTAATTTAATTCCGGATAAGATGATTAGAGGAGCCGCACTAATTAATCAGTATCAAAGAAAATCATTATACCCGGTAGTAATGTTGTCTTTTTACCGGTGGCATCATAATCCCCATATCCGGCAGGATAAACTTGATAAATGGAATCCTGATGTTAGAGTAAAAGAGTTTAAATGGAAAAAATATTACTTAGAGTGCAAGCTATAAATTCATCAGTTGCAGAAACTGATCTTTTTTTCTTCTGGATACTTCAACTGATTTACCGTCACTCATTATAGCATAGTAACCATTGATTCGTGAAAAACGTTTTACATGTGACAAGTTGATCAGATGAGAATTGTGCGCACGAAAAAAACCAAACTCCTGAAGCAAATATTCGTATTCTTTAATGTTCTTGGTTGCTGTATACTTTTCATCACATGTAAAAATATGTGTGTAAGCACCATCGGCTTCAAAACGTATGATATCAGAAGGACAAATAAAAACCACACCTTCCTTTACGGGAACTGCAATTTTACCACCTTTATTATTGTTAGCTAAGTTTTCAAAAAAGCCGGAGTAATGAGTATGTGTATTATTAGAATTATTCTCTGTGGCAGCATGCACTGCAGTAACAAGTTCATCGACATCAACTGGCTTTAACAGATAATCCAACGCAGAAAATTTAATTGCTTTAATAGCATAGTGTTGATGTGCTGTTACAAAAATGGTTTTAAAACCTATTTTATCAAACCGTTTCAACAACTCAAAACCACTTCCCTGGGGCATTTCAATATCAAGGAAAACAAGATCAGGTTTTTCTTTGGTAATAAATTGATAAGCGCTGTTAACTGAATCTGCCTGGCCTATTACTTCCACTTCTTTACAGTTTTGTTCAATGAGGGTTTGCAAGGTATCACGACCTTTTTTTTCATCATCAACAATACATGCTTTTAACATGCGCTTTTTATTTAAAGTATTGTATTGGTTTAAACAGCTTTTAAGCAACAACAAATCACTATAACAATAATAACAAATTAAAATCAATCAGCAAGCGATTGCTTGTATTTAACAGGAATGCTCACTACAATCCGAGTTCCAGCAGGTGTGCCTCTTTCATCTTTAAGATCGGTAACCGTGGATGATATATCACTGTTATAAGCTACATTATATGCTTCCATTCTTTTGGCTGTTATGATGATACCATACGAAACATGTTCACGCACATTGGTTTTATTTTTTTCAGCGGAAGCAGCTCTCCCTACTCCGTTATCTTCGATGATAATATTGATGTGATTGTTTTCCCAGATGACATTTAAAATCAGTTTGCCTTGTGTTGATAAATGACGTATCCCGTGTTTGATTGCATTTTCAAGATAAGGTTGAATAATCATAGACGGCAGTATCACCTGTGTGGTATCCACTTTTTCATCAACATGTAATATAAAATCAAATTTATTTTCGAAGCGTTGCTGCTCCAGTTCTACATATAGCTCTGCAGCTTTCAATTCTTCTTCTAAAGCAACCTCCGATTTAATTGAATTATCTAAGATAAGGCGAACTAACCGCGCAAACTTTGTAAGATATTTCTGTGCTGACCGTGCATCATTTTTTAAAATATAATCCTGTATTGAATTAATTACATTAAAAATAAAATGCGGATTCATTTGTGCCCTCAATGCCTGCATTTCAAACTGCACAAGCTGTTTATTAAAAGCAGTTTTAATTTCTTCCTGTTTACGTATGTGCTTTATGCGTTTTGTCATAAACAAGTAAAGCATTAGTGCAATGCACAAAAAGATAATTGCACGGAACCACCATTCCTGCCAGAAAGGTTTAAGGATTGTAAACTTTAATATTACAGGATTGGATTTCACTTCACCATTTCTACTTATTGCAATCACGGTAAATACATAATTACCGGAATTGAGTGCAAGAAACTCTGCCTCTCTGTTTTGCGTTGTATTAATCAATGAATCTCCATCCTCTGTTAACATGTAGTGATAACGGATATCGCCTGTACTCTTAAACAATGGAGCTTCAAATCCTATGCGGATATTATTGAAATTATGCGGTAGCTTACAGTAACCTTTAATAGTTGTATCAACATTATTAACCTGTAAAGAGGTAAAATATACAACAGGTAAAACATGATTAATAAAATTATGATGTGTGCTGAATATTGAAATTCCTTCACTGGTAGCAGCATACAGCGTATCATTTAAAATTGTGATGTCATGTATTTCATTGGAGACAAGCCCATCTTTTGTATTAATATTATTAATGCGGAACTGCAACTGATTTAGTTCAGAAAATGAAACGTGGCTCACACCATTATTGGTAGCACACCAAAGATCACTTCCATCTGCAATCACTTTGTGAACAAGATTGCTTGCAAGGCCATTTGATTGGTTAATCCAATTAAATGAATCGCCTTGTTTTAAAAATATCCCCTTTCCTCTTGTAGCAAAACATAAATAATTGTTAACTAATACAATATCATCAATGCGTACATCTTTGAGCTCATCACAAAAAAGTTTAATTTTATTTTCCTGCTCGTAATACAGATAAGCACCATTATTAGTACCCAGCAAAAAATCGTTTTCACTCACCTGGTAAACGCAATTAACCCTGATTGTAAAATCCGCTATCTGAAAAATAGAATCATCTTTAATCTTATAAAGCACTCTGTCACCGCCTCCATAAATAAAACCGTTTTGTGATTTAATTAAATCAAGCGGAATAGAGGGAATGTTTGCCTTATTAAATGGATGGAATTCATTCTTTAATATATATCCTGACAACTGGCTTCCAACTATCAGCCTTGTAGAAGTTGAATCATAGTATAAACAGGTAATGACATTCCTCAATGCAGAAGTATTGATATCCAGCAAACGCTGATTATTAAATTTTGCAACAGCGCCACTCCAGAACCCGGCATAAATACAAGCTTTTCCATCTGAGGTAATAACAACAGGTTCTTTCAATGCATCATTATCAAAAGCATAATTTTTTATCTGATCATTAGCAAGATAATATATTCCGTTATTAATGGTAGTTATCCAAAACCCGCCTTCATTATCCTCCAGAATACCAGAAATGAAATTCCCTTCGAGATAATTATTGTAGTCTTTAAAATCTTTAACATCGTTATATATATACACGCCATTGGTGGTTCCAATCCACAATCTCTTTCTGCTGTCTTCTGACAAATAAATTATGTCAGCAGGTAAAGTAGTTATTAGTTCCGTTTTCTGATTTCTATAAACAATCAATTTATCTGAAATACCTATTAACAATCTGTCATCATGCAACCTGAGAGCGTAAACTTTTCTTTGTTTTACCATATCAACCATTGCACTGTCAAATGTGTTTCCCTTACGGTGATAAACTCTCAATGGCCTTTCAATATCATCGTAAGAACAAATGGATGAAAGGAAATTTTTTTTAGTTTGTTCATCAATAAAAACCTTGTGAATATTGGTATCCGGATTGAAAATAAATTCATGAAAAACTTTTCCCGAATTGTCAATTCTGAATTCACCCCATTGATGACAGGTTACAAAAACATTCTCGTTGCTATCCACATAAAGGCCTAAAGGAATACTTCCTTTTAATTCATGCTTCAATAAAGAATTGTACTGGTAAGGTTTTATTTTTTTATTTTCATAGATGCATATTCCTCCTGAAAAAGTAAGAAGCCACAATCTTTTTTTATGATCTTCAAATATTTTAAAGACTGTATTATCAGTTAACCCATCTTCAGTAGAAAATACTTTAAACTCATATCCATTGTATTTAACCAGCCCATGGTCAGTGGTAAACCATAGATATCCACGACTATCCTGAAATGGCTGGTAAACTTGCGATGAAGGCAAACCATCCTTTGTTGCATAATGAATAAATTTTAAAGTTGGTGATTGACCATTTGCATTTAATGCGATCAAAAAAAACAATAAGCACAGGATAGAATGGATGAGAGACAGGAAAAAATTTTTGATGGTTTTCATAACTAACCTAAGAACAAATATAAATTAACCACTGAATGTAGAATTCAAAATTACCGTGAATAAGAGATTTATTTTTATTACTTATCTTTATGTAAAAGGTGTAACATGAAAAAGCTAACATTGTCTTTTATTCTTATTTGTGTATGCATAATAGTGGATGCACAACTCCACCGATCGGATAACTGGTATTTTGGTGCATTGGCAGGGCTGAGATTTTCATCAGGAGTACCAGTAGCGCTCTCTAACGGAGTTTTAAGTACTAATGAAGGATGTGCTACCATTAGTGATACTACAGGTTCACTTTTGTTTTACACAGATGGTGTTACTGTGTGGAATAAAAATCATCAGGTTATGACTAATGGAACAAATTTAAACGGAGATCCATCTTCCACGCAATCTGCCATAATTGTAACCAAACCAGGCAGCAATACACAGCATTATGTATTTACCATGGATGAAACAGGTGGATCTGATGGATTACAATATTCAATAGTAGATATGACACTTGCAGGAGGGGCTGGAGATGTGGACAGTACAAATAAAAATATTCCTGTTGAACCATTCATGACTGAAAAGCTGATTGCTGTTCAGAAGTTAGGGACACAAGATTTCTGGATAGCAGCACATAAATGGGGAACTGACGAATTTTTTGTTTATAGTTTAACCCTTACAGGATTTCAGTCAACACCCATAATCAGTCATACAGGAATGGTTCACAACACTTCGGTTATACAAAATACCTATGGACAAATGAAATTCAACGTGTGCGGAAACAGGCTTGCTTTAGCTGGAGGCTATATGGATACAGTGGAGATTTTTGATTTTGATAACGCAACAGGAATAGTTTCAAATCCGGTTACGCTCCCGTTAGGTGCTCACGTTTACGGAGTGGAATTCTCAAAAAACAGTCATTATCTTTACGTGAGCACTTATGATCCATCGGCAACGCTTGTACAGTTTGATTTGACTTCGGGCAATGCTGCTTCTATACTTGCATCTAAAACTACACTGAGCACCACACCTGATATTTATGCTTTGCAGCTCGCAAATGATGGTAAAATATATGTCACCAGGTCATGGAGTTCTTATCTGGGTGTAATTAATTTCCCTGAAATAGCAGGAGTAGGATGTAATTATGTGGATAACGGAGTAAATCTTGACCCCAATTTTACAGGAATTACTTCTTCCTTAGGACTACCTGCACTCACAGCTTCCTATCTTAGAGGAGAAGCTTATTGCACAATAACCAATATCAGTGAATCTCCGGATAACTCTCCAATAGCTGAAATTTATCCAAACCCTTCCGAAGGTAATTTTACATTGCAATTCTCTAAGGAAAATGCTCCTGTTGGTATTATTGTATATGATCAATCAGGAAGGGTAGTAGAACGATTGAATTCTTCAATTGCAAGTCGTCATTTAACTTTTGGAGAATCATACATTCCTGGAGTATATATTATGTCCATTTCGGGAAACACCAATACCATTTATAAACGATTGATTAAATTTTAAGTCGCAGCTTAGATTTCCCGTATTTCATCTGTATTTTATAATTATCAAAAGGCTGAAAAACATACCTTTGCAGACTTAAAATTATTTGCATGTTTGAGAATTTAAGCGATAAGCTGGACAGAGCGTTTAAGCTGCTGAAAGGCCAGGGAAAAATCAGTGAAATTAATGTTGCTGAAACTTTAAAAGAAGTACGTAAAGCGTTATTGGATGCGGATGTAAACTATAAAGTTGCCAAACAGTTTACAGATACTGTTAAGGAAAAAGCGCTTGGGCGCGATGTATTGTTGTCAGTTTCACCAGCTCAGCTGATGGTGAAAATTGTACATGAGGAGTTAACAGCTTTAATGGGTGGCGATGCTGCGGAAATGCAGCTCAAAGGTAATCCTTCAGTGATTTTGATGAGTGGTTTGCAAGGGTCGGGTAAAACCACTTTGAGTGGTAAGCTTGCGAATTATTTAAAAAATAAAAAAGGAAAACAGGTTTTATTGGTTGCCTGTGATGTGTATCGCCCTGCTGCCATTGACCAGTTAAAAGTGCTTGGTGAGCAATTAGACATCGAAGTGTACAGTGAAGTTGAAAATAAAAATCCAGTACAGATTGCAAGCCATGCGATTGACCATGCTAAAAGTAAAGGTCAGTCTGTTGTAATCATTGATACTGCCGGACGATTAGCAATTGACGAGGAGATGATGGATGAAATTGCAAGAATTAAAAAAGCAGTTAATCCAAGTGAAATTCTTTTTGTTGTTGATAGTATGACGGGGCAGGATGCTGTGAATACTGCAAAAGCTTTTAATGACCGTCTGGATTTTGATGGAGTTGTACTTACAAAATTAGATGGTGATACCCGTGGTGGTGCCGCCTTATCAATAAAATCTGTTGTAAATAAACCGATCAAATTTGTTGGTACGGGTGAAAAGCTGGATGCATTGGATGTGTTTTATCCGACACGTATGGCTGACCGTATTCTCGGAATGGGTGATATTGTTTCGCTTGTAGAAAAAGCACAGGAACAATTTGATTCGAAAGAAGCTGCTGCATTGCAAAAGAAAATTGCAAAAAATAAATTTGATTTCAACGATTTTATTGGTCAGTTGCAACAGATTAAAAAGATGGGAAACATCAAAGATTTAATGGGTATGATACCGGGAGTATGAAAGATGATGAAAGATGTGGAAGTGGATGACAATGCTTTTAAATCCATTGAAGCTATTATTCAAAGTATGACACCTGCTGAACGGGGAAAACCTGATTTATTAAATGGCACCCGTAAAAAAAGAATTGCAACTGGTAGTGGAACTGATATCCAGGCAGTGAACAAGCTTGTGAAAC
>JANLUX010000296.1:0-1541 GCA_031363705.1 Bacteroidota bacterium | reverse complement strand
TGGCTGTCGAGCGCGGTCCGCGCGGCCAGCAGCACCGCCGCGATCGTGGTCAGCGCCAGCAGCGCGATCAGCGCCGCCGCCAGCCAGCGCAGCGCAGCCATCGCCGCGAACACCGGCGCGAGCCAGCCGGCCTGGGCATCGACCCGCGCATCGGGCGCGACTTTCGCCAGCCGCGCGCGGATCCGGTCCAGCGCCGCACCGTCCGCCGCCCCCGCCAGCCGGGCGTCGATCAGTGCGGGCACCGGCAGCGCATCGGCGACCGAATCGTCGTTGCCACTGGCCGCGCGCGTGCCCAGCCACGGTTCGAGCAGGGCATCGACCTCGGCGGCGGGAACCAGCCGGACCTGAGCCACGCCGGGGGTCTCGCGCAGCACCGCCAGCGCATCGTTCGCCTGACGCGCGCGCGCACCGGGCGCGGCGTTGACCACCTGCACGGTGATCCCGCCCGAAAGATCGGCGCTGGCCTGGCTCGCCAGATTGCCCAGCGCCAGCCCCGCCGCCGCAGCGATCGCGGTCAGCAGCACCATGATCGCGATCACCCACGGCATCGGCCCCGAGAGGCGCGTCTGCGGGACGAGTTGGGTCTCCGCGCTTCCCGAGAGCGCGGCCCCCGCCGCGCGCAGGCGAGCGATGAGCGCGCGTGGAATTGCGGGCGGCGCGCTCATCGCGCAGGAACCCCGGCACGGCGCGGGGGATAACGCAGCGCCCCGGTCGGATCGGACAGCCGCCCGCGATCGAGCCGCATGATCAGCGAATCAGGCACCTTGCGCAGCAGGTGGACATCATGGGTGGCGACCACCACCGTCGTCCCCAGCCGGTTGAGCGCCTCGAACAGCCGCAGCAGCTTGACCGCCATGTCGGGATCGACGTTGCCGGTCGGCTCGTCGGCGACGAGCATGTCGGGTCGGCCAATCACCGCGCGGGCGATTGCCACGCGCTGCTGCTCTCCGCCCGATAGCGTCGCGGGGCGGGCATGACTGCGGTCGCCCAACCCGACCCATTCGAGCATGTCAGCGACCGGCTTGCGCAGATCGTCCTCTTCCACCCCGGCCACGCGCAGCGGCAGCGCAACGTTGTCGAATGCGGAAAGGTGCGGGATCAAGCGGAAATCCTGGAACACCACCCCGAGGCGGCGGCGAAAGCCGGGCAGGCGCTCGCGCGGCAAGGTGATCGCGTCGGTCCCGAACATGCTGATCTTTCCGCGCGACGGGCGCTGCGCAAGATAAAGCAGCTTGAGCAGCGAGGTCTTGCCCGCGCCGCTCGCCCCGGTGAGGAAATAGAACGTGCCGGGAAACAGCGTGAAAGAAACGTCGGTGAGCACTTCCTTGTCGGTGCCATAGCGCAGCCCGACGTTGTCGAACCGGACGATTTCCGCCTCGGGTTCGGTCATCGGCGTGGGGTGCAGGCGAAACTAAAGGGCATGGCGGCTTAATCTGACTTTATGGCGCAGGCGCCGCTCGGGCTTGGTTAGCCGCCCTATAACAGCAATCGATGTGGAAAAAAGGCCATCGGCGCACTCGCTTGGACATCCGCCCCTTGCC
>JANLUX010000248.1:0-5833 GCA_031363705.1 Bacteroidota bacterium | reverse complement strand
GATAAACGATTGCAGGATTATATTTTACCAGAGCAAAATGCCGAAATTCCACAATTAATTATCAGTCCAACCATTATCAATGACGGACGGCCATTGTACATTTCTTCTCAACCTGTAAGTTATCTTCTTCATCAGCCTGATCTTAATAAATCACCTTATGAGGAAGTTGCAAGTGGCGTTGAACTAACACGTTTTTTTGCAAAGCAGGATGCATATAACATGAAATTAACAAGTGCATTAAGAACCAATTCTACATTTCCTTATGTATTGCCTGCTGCTTCTTTACCAAGCGATCCGGCAATAGAAGTGATGGATGCAGGTTTGCGCGACAATTACGGCATCATGAATTCCATTCAGTTTCTTTTCACTTTTAAAGACTGGATAAAAGAAAATACTTCAGGTGTGGTGATGATACAGATACGTGATACTTATAAAAAACCCAAAGTGGAAAACAACAGTGTTAAGACCGTAATGGAAAAACTTACTGCACCTATGCGTAATTTAAGTGGAAATTTTCTGATCATGCAGGACTATACACTTGACCGCTATCTGCAATATACACGTGCCTGGTATGACGGACCATTGGATTTTGTTTTGTTCCAGGTTCCTGAATCACAGAGCAGAGTTTCGCTAAGCTGGCATCTTACAGAAAAAGAAAAAAATTATCTTAAAGATGCAGTGGAGAGTCCCGCTAACAAGGCTTCTCTGGAGAAATTAAAAACACTTTTGCCTCAGGTTAGTAAATAGTTGATATGCTGTCAGAATAATTTGTGTTTGATAATAATACTATTTTCAAATAGTATTAGCAGTTATTAAATTCCAAATTGTATTTTCATGATGCTTTTTTCAAACGAATTACTTCAACCTCTGCTCCTTGTTTCACAGCGCTGTCAGCTTCAGAATAAATTCTGGCAGATGTTTCTTTATCTAAATAATACTCACCGCAATTATCGCAAATATCTGCTGGCACTTCTTTAAAAATAATTACACTTCCGTTTCTTTCCAGAGTTACAGTTGTTAGTCCTTTATTAGTTTCTCCGTTTTTACAAATTGTACACTTCATAGTTTAAGTTTGGTTTTATGCGTAAGAAAAATGCATTAAACTTTATCAAAAAAAACAAAACATCAATCAATTATTTCTTTTGTAAATCAGGAAGTCCAACTTTTGCTAATGTTTTATTTGCTTGCTCAAGTTTTTCCTTAAACAAAACTTTACCCTTAAACTGTTCCAAACGTTTATTTATTCTAACAATTGGAATTTTAGCTGAATTTAATTGATCTATCTTCATAATTCAAATTTACGGTTTTTTCTTGTCAGTAAAAATGCATCGTAATCTTCTCCAACAATAAACTTTTCCCATTTTTCATCTTTAAGTCCAAAAACAAAAAAATCTTCTGAAATTTCTGTCAAATTATTGGTAAGTCCCATTCTATATAGTCTTATTCTGACATTTGTGCTACCTGATGCATAAATAAATGCGTCAGGATATTTTCCCGTAAAAGCATAAACTGTTGATGCAACTGTAGCCAGAACTTTTTGGCTGTCTCCGTTATTCGTTATTGATTTATCATCAATTTCACCTTTCTCTTCATTATAATCTCCAAATGCCAGATTGTAAACATTCTCGACACTTGTCTTAGAATATTCAACTAATTTTTTGATGTTGCCTTTTGGTCCTTCGCTTGTAAATTCATAAAAAAACAATTCTTCTTCAGTTTCATACTCATATCTTGAATAGTTCATAGCTCAGTGATTTCAATTGACTAAATGTTTATCAATATGTTACCAACTTCTCCAAGGCTTGTTTAAATCTTTCCTTCGGTAAAAAATTATTTTCCAAAGCAAGCGACATGGGCACTGGTGTATCCAAACTTGCAACACGAACTGGAGGTGCGTCTAAATCTCCGAAACATTCTTCAACAATTGTTGCAGCAATCTCTCCTCCTATTCCACCTGTTAAAGTGTCTTCGTGCAAAATAATCACCTTGCCCGTTTTCTTTACTGAATTTATAACGGTTTGTTTATCCCATGGCAAAAGTGTCCGCAAGTCAACCAAATCAGCACTGATATTTTTATTTGCATCCAATGCTTCCAATGCCCAATGCACTCCAAAGCCATAAGTGATAATACTCACATCATCACCTTCGCGCACCAAACGCGCTTTGCCGATTTCTGTGGTGTAATAATCATCATAAACCTCTTCATGAATACTTCGGTACAATGCTTTATGTTCAAAAAACATTACCGGATTTGGATCTTCAATTGCAGCAGCCAACAAGCCTTTTGCATCTGAAGGAAAAGCAGGATAAACAATTTTTAAACCCGGTGTGTGAAAGAACCATGCTTCATTTGATTGAGAATGAAAAGGACCTGCTCCAACACCTGCACCGGTTGGCATGCGGACAACAACGTCCACATTTTGTCCCCAGCGATAATGGGTCTTCGCAAGGTTATTTATGATCTGATTGAAACCACAGGTAACAAAATCGGCAAACTGCATTTCAACAATTGCTTTGCAACCGTTGATAGATAAGCCTTGTCCTGCGCCCACAATTGCTGACTCACAGATGGGAGTATTGCGGACACGCATTTTTCCGAACTCTTCTACAAAACCTGCAGTTGCTTTAAACACTCCTCCATACTCTGCAATATCCTGTCCCATTATTACTAACTCAGGATGACGTTGCATAGCCTGTCGCATGGCATCAGTGATTGCATCCAGATATCGTTTATCTGTTTTTTTCTCCGAATTAATTTTTATTGGAGAAGCAGTAACAGGCGCATACAGATCATTCAACTCAGTAAGTGTATCAGGAACAACTTCTTTTTCAGCAAAAGTGATTTCCAAACCACGTTCAATCTCCTGCTTTATTTCAGCGCGCACCATGTTTACAAAATCTTCATTGATTATTCCTTCCATCAATAAAAAATCTTCATAGTTGCGGACCGGATCTTTCTTTCCCCATTCATCAAATAATTCCTGCGGTACATATTTAGTTCCCGATGCTTCTTCGTGACCACGCATACGAAAAGTCATGCACTCCAGTAAAACTGGTCTGGGCTTTTCGCGGATTGATTTAGCAAGGCGGTCAACTGTCTGATAAACATCTAAAACATTATTTCCATCCACCTGCACACCTTCAATACCATACCCAATTGCTTTATCAATAAATTGCTTGCAACGGAATTGTTCATTGCTGGGAGTTGATAATCCATAACCATTGTTCTCAATCACAAATATTACAGGTAAATCCCACACGGCAGCTACGTTAATTGACTCATGAAAATCTCCTTCACTCGTGCCGCCATCACCTGTGAATACTGCTGTTACGTGCGGATTTTTTTTCAGCAAATTTCCCAATGCAATTCCATCTGCAATTCCCATCTGCGGACCGAGATGTGAAATCATTCCAATGATTTTATATTCCTGAGAACCCATGTGAAAAGACCGATCTCTACCCTTAGTAAAACCACCGGACTTCCCTTGAAACTGAGAGAACAAACGATTTAATGGAATTCCTCGTGTGGTGAACACACCAAGATTGCGATGCATTGGGAGAATGTACTCTTCAGAATTCAATGCCATAGTGAGTCCTACTGAAATTGCTTCCTGACCTATTCCCGAAAACCACTTTGCAATTTTTCCCTGACGGAGAAGAACTAACATTTTCTCTTCAATCATCCGGGGTTTCAGCAGTGATTTATAAAGGTCAATTAAAGTTTCGTTTGAAAGATTATCGCGATGATATTGAATTGATGGGAGTGTCTGAATCATGATCCGTAAAAGGTTCGTCAAAATTATCGAAATTTGCCCTTGTATTTTTTAATATGATGCAGGAGATTTTAGTTTGGGTATTAGTAATTGCAGCAGTGGTTTTTATTGGAAAGAAGTTATATGATAATTTCAGACATAAAAAAGGAGAAGCAGGTTGCGAGAAGTGTGAGCCCACATCAGCAAAAAAAATTTAATTCTACACTTTCTTTTTTAAAATCAATATGGCTATTACTTTTCAGTGACAATATTGTTTAATTTGATATAAGGATGCCCTAAAACATTTTTCTTACTTTCATCGTTAAATAGGCATTGAACTTGTTAAAGAAAGTTTATTGAAAAAGCTATTTCATTTTTTTGTTTTTGTTTTTGCCACAATTAACAGTGATGCACAGGAGATGTGGGGCATCAGTAACAGCAACTATGCAGGTGCTATGGGTATGGAGTTAAATCCTGCGACAATGGTTGGTGCGCAATATCGCTGGGAAGCACATTTGCTATCGGCTGATGCTTTTATGATGAATAACTACATGTACCTGAAGAAGAACAGCAAGGCAATTAAAACAAGCATAAAAGGAGAAGCGGTTGCTGAAGATGCTATTACAGATAAATACACTACTAATGATAAAAACGGATACGCTTCTGCCTTTGTAAAATATCCGGGATTTATTTATTCAGGAAAAAAAACCGCAGTTGGTTTCCATCTTTCTACACGATTGGCATTGAGTGCACGTGGTTTACCATATCACTTAGCTAAGTTTATGAAAGAAGGTTTTGAATATGCTCCTCAACAAAATATTCATTACACTGGAAATAATGCAAAAGCTGTCGGGATCAACTGGCATGAAGCAGGATTGAGCGGTGGAACTGTTTTACATGATGATAAAGAAGCATATATAACTGGAGCAATCACTCTAAATTATCTGTATGGCCTGAATAGTTTTTACATGCTGATTGATGATATTGATTACATCGTTCCAAGTGATTCTCTCTGGCAAATTAATATTGCCAATGTAGAGTATGGACATGCTGTTGCTGATAAAGGCGCTGTTGCAGGAGATGTTTTATCTAAAAAAGGAAGTGGTTTCAGCACAACCTTAGGAATTCAATATTATCGTAACAGAAATGAAAATGCATACAGACCATGTACTAAAGATGCATCTGAAAAAAAATACGATTACCGTGTTGGTTTTTCATTGCTCGACATAGGCAAAATAAAATTCAATAAAGAGGCTTCAAAATATATTTTTACCAATGTGGGCAGTGACTGGTATGGAATTGATACGGTGAAGTTCAACAGCATTGCCGGACTGGATTCAACTTTGAATACACAATTTCTGAACAGCATAGATGGAGGGAAAAAAGACGATCAGTATTCATTGACTTTACCAGCTGCTGCAAGTTTGCAATTTGATTATTCAGTTACTCCAACATTTTATGTTAACCTCTCAGTTATTCAACGTTTGCCTTTGGGAGACTATACTGTTAAGCGTGCTAACCAGGTAAGCATTACTGCACGTTATGAAACACGAAGATTTGAAATTGCTGTTCCTTATTCGCTTTATGATTATTACCGCAACAGGATTGGATTAGCAATCCGGTATGGCATTTTGGTGATCGGAACCGATATGATCGGTCCTTTTACAGGGATATCAAATGCTTACGGTTTTGATTTTTTTGTTGGAATAAAATACCAGTTTTTTGGCGAATGTTCTCAAAGAAACGGAAATCGCAGGGCACGCGGAGGACCAGACAAATGTTATACATACTAAAATGATTTATTAAGAATTTTTTACCAGCCAATATATCCTTTAGTAGTAATAATAATTATTCCTCCTGTTGCATCACCAAACATTGCGGGAATTCCACCTGTTAAAACTGCAATTTCCTTAATTGCACTTTTAGGAATTCTGAATGGACCGTTTGCCTTAACTCCATCAATTATATATTGAGTTGCGTCACTACGTGAACCGCGAACATTTAATTCTCCACCTTCTTCGGTTTGAATTATACCCGCAGAGTTTGCAACTATATCTCTTACATCTGTATAAGGCGAGTTT
>JANLUX010000209.1:0-1905 GCA_031363705.1 Bacteroidota bacterium | reverse complement strand
CTTTTGCAAATACTATTGTACCAATTAACTGGTATCACCAGGGGATTCCTGATCCTTCAAATATTTACTGCCCATTTTATCATTCGTTTGCAATCAACCCGATTGAAAATGCGGGTACTCAATATTGTCCTATCTTTCCTGGTGGCGATCATGAAAGACTAAAGCAGAATATTAAGGGTGCAGCACTCAACAGCGCTCAGTACGCAGAGTATGTTCCGGAAAACATATTTGCAGATGATCAAACCTCTTTTGAAAAAGCGAAGGATGATACTACCTTACTGCAAATGTTCGGTGGCTTGCAATCGGTAATCAATCAATGGTACAACGCCCAACGGTATGGCAACATTGGCAGGTATAAAGATGTGAAAGACTTTATTGCAGCCCGCAATTTTCAGGCAGCGCAAATTGCAGCTATGTCAATAGTGGATACAACTATTATCCTGCAAAACCAAAAGATAGTTTTACAGATATATCTCAACCATTATTATGATGAAAACAGCACATTGCCTGATAGCAGTGTAATTGCACAATTAGAAGCCATCGCCTATCAAACCGTGGCACAGGGTGGCGAAGCAGTTTATATTGCCAGAGCAATGTTGGGCATTGATGTGCAGGATATATTACCCATTGGCTTGCGGAATGCCGCTCCTGTAAATAAGGAAATTGGAACTGAAATACAATTTGTATTAAAACCCAATCCTGCCAGATCAAAGTGCATAGCTGCCTTTAATTGTAAGGCGAATTATCTTTTGGTTGAAGACATGCTTGGCAAGCAAATTAAAGCCTATAGTTTAGAAAGTGGTATTACCAATTACAGTATTAATTTAGATGATTATAACCAAGGTGTGTATTCGGTTAAATTAATAGTTGAAAATAAAACAATTGCAAGTCAAAAGTTAGTAGTTATCAAGTAAAAACAAAAGAGAGGTAAGAAATTGCCTCTCTTTTTAATTTTTTAGTTGGATGAAAAGACAAATATTTTTATTTATATTTCTAATTATTTCATTTAATACTTATTGTCAAAAGCGAAATGCTATATGGTGTTTTGGTGATTCATCTGGTATAAATTTTAATAATGCGGGTAATCCGGTTCCACTTTTTTCTTCGTTGCGCACGAGAGGAAGCTCTGCTTCAATAGCGGATACAAGCGGTGACCTTCTTTTCTATGCAAATACACGTGCTGCAACTGCGGGAAACACAACGTTGGTTTGGAATAAGCAACACAATTTGATGATGAACGGTGACTCACTTGTAGGGAGCGGCTGGTATAAAGAAATAGTAATAACATCTTACCCAGGGACTGACAGTTTATATTACATATTTACTGCGGGGGTAACAGGCACTGTGGGGTTTTATTATTCAATTATTGATATGAAGCTGGATAGCAGCAAAGGTTCAGTCGTTCAAAAAAATGTTCAATTACAAGGCGCTAATTTTTGGGCAAATGATGGAATTACTGCTATCAAGCATGGAAATGGAAGAGATTGGTGGATTATAATTCGTAATTGGTATAATCAAACTCCGAATGATTCATTTTATTTTTATTTAGTGACTCCCGCGGGAATTATACTGGATCATACTCAAAACATTGGCGATATAGTTATTCCAGGTTTTTATCGAATAGAGCCTTCAGATAATGGAAAGAAAATAGCAGTTTGCACTCCCAATGGATTGCTTGAAACTTTTGCTTTTGACAGGTGTTCAGGTTTTTTATTTAACGAATTTAATATCGAACATCAGGTTAGTAGTAATCTTGCTCCCTGGTATTGGGATTGTGAACTTTCGCCCAATGATAGCCTGTTGTATGTAAGTTCCAATTATACCCAAAATGATTCTAATAGCTATCTGTTTCAATATAATCTCAACGATACAAATCCTGCATTAACACGCGTTACACTTTTCAGT
>JANLUX010000175.1:0-2671 GCA_031363705.1 Bacteroidota bacterium | reverse complement strand
CCATTAACAATACTATAGAAGCCTGAGTTATTTTAAGGTAGGTTCTTTTAATACCAAGCGATTCAATTGTGTCTTTCGTATCGCGCAAACCGGCTGTATCAATAAACCGGAATCGTATTCCGTTCAGCACAATCTCATCTTCAATTACATCCCGTGTTGTGCCTGCAATGGGTGAAACAATTGCTTTCTCATCATTCAGCAATGCATTTAATAAAGTTGATTTGCCCACGTTCGGTTTTCCTGCAATCACTACAGGAATTCCATTTTTCATCGCGTTGCCGGTGATAAATGATGATCGTAATTTTTTAATAATGGATAAAAGTTCATTTACTAAAGATGTTAGTTTGGTACGATCTGCAAAAGCAACATCCTCCTCTGCAAAATCCAATTCCAGTTCAATCAACGAAGCAAAGTCAATCAACTGTTTTCTTAATTCTTTTATTTGATTGCTGAAACCCCCACGCATCTGTTGCAATGCCAACCGGTGAGCGCTTGCTGAGGTAGATGCGATTAAATCAGCCACTGCTTCTGCTTGTGCAAGGTCAAGCTTGCCATTTAAAAAAGCACGCAATGTAAACTCGCCCGGTTCAGCAAGCCGTGCACCGGATTTAATTAATAGGTCAAGTATCCGTTGTTGTATAAATGTTGATCCATGACAATTTATCTCTACCGTATCATCACCGGTATACGAATGTGGATTTTTAAATACAGCACAAAGCACTTCATCAATGGTTTTGTCACCATCCACTAAATATCCAAAACGGATAGTATGTGTTTTCAGCAATGAAAAATTTTTCTCTTTACCGTTTTTATCCCTGAAAAGAGAACTCATTATTTCAAAAGTTTTTTTCCCGCTTAAGCGGATAATAGCTATTGCACCTATACCGCCCGCTGTTGCCAGTGCTGTTATTGTATCCTGTTGATCAACTTTCACACGGCAAAATTACTGCATCAGGTTCAATGCAATAGTTACCACAAAAGCTTATTGGAAATTGAATTACTTTAGCGCTCCGTTTTCCAGTGAACGCAACCCGTAAACTGTAAATCGTAAATTGTAAACTGATATGAGCGTTTTAGTTAATAAAAATTCACGGGTAATTGTGCAGGGTTTCACTGGCAACGAAGGCACTTTTCATGCCACACAAATGATTGAGTATGGAACCAATGTAGTGGGTGGCGTCACTCCGGGCAAAGGAGGAACAAAGCATCTCGACAAACCTGTTTTTAATACCGTTGCTGATGCTGTTAAAGAAGCAAAAGCAAACGTAAGCATCGTGTTTGTTCCGCCCGCCTTTGCGGCTGATGCAATAATGGAAGCTGCTGAAGCTGGAATTGAATTAATTGTTGCTATAACTGAAGGCATCCCCACCCGAGATATGATCATGGTGAAAGAATATCTTAAGGATAGAAAATCGCGGTTGATTGGTCCTAATTGTCCCGGGGTTATCACCGCAGGCGAAGCAAAAGTGGGTATCATGCCCGGCTTTGTTTTTCAACCAGGCAGAATCGGCATCGTATCCAAATCCGGCACACTCACTTACGAAGCTGCTGACCAGGTGGTGAAGGCAGGATTGGGAATTTCAACAGCCATCGGTATAGGAGGCGATCCCATCATTGGCACCACCACCAAAGAAGCCGTTGAATTATTTATGAACGATCCTGATACTGATGCCATCATCATGATTGGCGAAATTGGTGGCGGATTAGAGGCAGAAGCTTCACGCTGGATTAAAGTCAATGGAAATAAAAAACCTGTGGTAGGATTTATTGCCGGGCAAACCGCTCCTCCGGGCAGAAGAATGGGTCACGCAGGAGCCATCGTAGGTGGGGCTGATGACACAGCTAAAGCCAAGATGGAAATAATGCGCCAGTGTGGAATTCATGTAGTTGATTCTCCCGCTTTTATTGGTACCACCATGGCGCAGGTGCTGCAGAAATTAACAATTAATAATTAGCAATGAATAATTTTGCACCATTCAAATCATTATTAATTATTCATTGTTAATTATTAATTAAAAAAAGCCCAGGTGGCGAAATTGGTAGACGCACCACTTTGAGGGGGTGGCGCCTGAAAGGGTGTACGAGTTCGAATCTCGTTCTGGGCACATTAGAATTTGGTAATTTGATGATTTGATAATTTGTAAGGCATCATCAAATTACCAAATTATCAAATCTTCAAATTAAAAAAGCCCGGATGGCGAAATTGGTAAACGTTGCGGTCTCAGAAGCCGTTGGAGTAACTTCCTTGAGAGTTCGAGTCTCTCTTCGGGCACACTAATTTCATTAATTTACTTTGTAATTCACGTATTGAAAATTGAAAGGGGAAATAACGCGTGAACAACTGTTGCATAAGCAAGTAATACCAACATTTGATGATTGAATTTTTATAAAATATGTTTATTCACCTTAAATTAATTATTCATAGTTAATTAATGATGCATTCTCTGTTCGGAAATCATAGTTTTATATTCAAGGCTGTTTTTGGGATTGATCCTCATATAAAATGATGTTTTCTTTTTGAAAGGTTTGCTATAATCAGCCTTACCATCGTTGCTAATAATTTTAGTTCCGAGATGATGTTGATAATCCATTTCCTTTACAGAGGTTAGGTAAAATTCATTGTCTATGAAAAAGAAATTTGTTGCGCTTTCTGTAAAAGAAAACCCTATAT
>JANLUX010000154.1:0-14152 GCA_031363705.1 Bacteroidota bacterium | reverse complement strand
GTAAGTAACAAAAGCGGGGTTGCTGGTTATCACGGTAGATGCATTGGAAACACTTAAACATCCATTGCATCCAAGTGTATATGTAAAGGCGGCATCAATAGGCACTGTTACATTTGTAGCCACACAATTGCCACTGCAATTGGTTGAGTTTGGTGATGGAGGCCCCACGCAGAAGGTGACACAATATTGACCTGCCAAAGCATAAACGTGAGTAATAGCAACACCGGATACCCCCGAATCTTGAGTGCCATCCCCCCAATACCATGTTATTGGTGCTCCAAAAGGATTAGGGGTAGTTCCCGTAAATGTATAAGAGTTGCAAGTGTTTCTGACTACACTGGTAATTTGCGGATTGTTAACATCCGGGCAACAAACTTTGCTGACTACAAAAGCTAAACGTTTCGAACATGAGCCGTATGTTACTATCACATAAAATTTTCCATGTGTGGGAGTAGTATAATTTGGGGTAGTGGCGCCAGGTATTAGTGTACCGGTAGGAAAAGTATCTTTATACCATTGATAGGTAAAAGTTCCAACCAAAGGTTTTATTATTGTTACACCCAACAATTGATTTGTTGAGTCATTGACGGTGCAGATGCCTACACCACAGGTTACCGGGGCTATCTCAAACGGATCTGGCACTAAATATTGTTTGTTGAATGAACAGCCGCCTTTTGTAACGGTCACATCATAAGTGCCCGCAGTGTTGAGATTCGCAATGCTGGAAGTAGTTGCACCCGTGTTCCATAAATAAGATGAACCGGATGGCGCACCAGTTACTGTTAATGTTACTCCACCGGGCTGGCAAATATCTGTTCCTGTCTTGGTAATGGTAAACATGAACTTGGGGAAAATCATAACACCTGTAAGTGGAGTAGCATTGCCGCAACCAGTCGAAGCTTTAATAGTTACCGGCCCCCACGGACCCACTCCGGGTTGACCATGCCAAAGGATGATTATCGAATTTGTTCCTTGTCCGGAAATAATTGTACCTATACTTGAAAATGGAGCTGCTAATGACCAGGTGATTATTTCACCTGCAGGTAGGTTACCGCCAGTTAGCGTATATGCTCCGGTTCCATCTACACAAACACTATCGGGGCCACTAATACTGCCCACCGTTGCCTGTACTACATTTAAAGTTACCGGATTAGGGCATGGTGGAGCTCCGTTTCGTTGTAATACAACAGAAATTGTTCCCGATAAGGCTGTCCATTGTATGGTTGCACTATTACCTGTAGTTGTTGTAAGGTTGCCCGGTTGAAAACTACCTGCACCTGTGGAAATAGACCATTCATAATGATACCCGGTTGGTGCATTGGTACTCATGCTGTAGGAATTATCTGAAAAGAGGCAAACTGTTGCCGGCCCGTTGATTATTCCGGGAGCCGGTGTTCCAACCACAGTAACCTGGATGTGTTGTGGATTAGCAATGCCGCTGTTGCAATAATTGTTTCCCGTTTCCGTAACCTCTATTGTATAGTTTCCAGTGTTGCTGAAAACAGGGTTGAATGTTGGTCCTGTTCCAGTGAGTGGAGATACTCCTCCATTGGGCGCTAAAACATTCCAAGTATATGTACCTGCTGCGGGGAGTACAAAAAGACTGGCACCCGGAAGGCCTGTACAAACGGTCTGATCTGAAAAAGCCTTCCAGGCCTGGGTTGGATTAATGATCAGCAAGCCGCTACTATTGCAGCAAATATGTTTATTATTTAAATTAATGATTAAATGGTAGGTTCCCGGAGGAGCCAGTGCCCAGTTAATCGTAACAGTATTATTGTCAGGATAAGTATTGAGCAGATTATTATAATTGGTTGCATTGGAAATATTATTCAATATCCAGTTATAAAATGTTCCTGGTAATTCAGGCAAAGAATAAGAGGTAGTAGAATTCGGGCATGGACTTGCATTCCCCGCGATAATCGGGTTCGCTGGAATAATCGGGACAGATACCGAGGCAATACATCCTCCGGGGCACTGCGCCAGTATCTGGCCTTGCGGGTTTCCATTTCCCCAGATGATTGTGACTGTGTTTCCGGTTGGTGGGTTAAGAAAAGTTCCTCCCACAGGTGGCAACCAAATGGGATTAGCACATCCCACAGCAGTATATGTTGCGGTATCTCCCGAACAAACAGTGCTGATACACTCTATTGTTAGTGACCCCGCTATTATGGTTACCTGCATGGTGATTGTATCAGCACAACAGGCAACTATTCTAGGATGGTCAGGTTGTCCTCCGGTTCCGGAACTTGCAGTACTATATGCAACTAATGTTACAGTGTACACACCTGCAGCATTGAAAGTATGGAATGGGTTGGTTGATGTACTGTAATTATTTGCCCCGGAAGGTATATCTCCGAAATCCCAGGAATAACCTACGCTTCCACCACTATAAGTAGTTGTATTGGTAAATGAAATGGTACTTCCTGCACAAACATTATTGGGTGTAAATGTAAAATTCGCAACAGGTTTGTCTTTCACATTTACTTTCAAACAATACGTAAAAACATTGCCCCCTACATCTGTTGCTGTAAGCGTTAGTGTATATACACCAACCTGAGGCCAGACAATATTCACAACTGCGGATGTACTATTGGGATTAATAACAACGGCAGTTGGTCCGGTTACTGTCCAGTTAAAAGTCCAGCCTGTACCCGATACAGAAGAGGAATAAGTATAAGGTTGATTAACACAAACTGCAATTTCTTTACAGGAACTCCCGCCTAATCCAGCAGACCCCTGGTGTTTATCCTCCAGGCACTCTGGTGCTTGATAAAGAATCTCTACCTGATTGCAGGATTGCGCACTAATAAAAGATGGACATAAAAAAAATAAAAGAGCAGTTACAAAAAACAGAATTATCTTTTTAGTTGTAACTAATAAGAAAAAGTTGAGCAATTGTTCGTGGAAGATTGCTGCATTTTTTTTCTTCGTACTTTTAAGTAAAGTAGTTGTTTGTTTCATGTTATTTGGTTTTTTAATTAAGTACTTCAAAAATTTATTTTCAAATTTGTTCTACATATTTTCAAATTTATTTTTCATTTATAACCTTAAATCCGCAAGGTAAAGATGGCAAGTGAGTAGATTTTTGATTTCATGTGGTGGTATTTAGTTTTTTTTATTAGAAGTGAATTGAAGAGGAAAAGTGTTTTACAGCCCTTCTGATTGCAGGTATTAAATGAAGAGAGGGAAGAGGCTAATAATACACAGCAAATTTAACTTTGATTTCCAACTAGACAAGCATTTTCTTAATAATTTCTTCATGTTCAATTGTACAGAGAGTTAGTCTGTCAATTCATTCTATATTTAACAACTTCAATTGCCAAAGACCCTTCTTAAAGTCAATTCATAAGTAAAAAGCACAAATTTGTTTGTAATTTATAACTACAAAAAAACAGAAGATGAAGAAGCCTGAAAAAAAACATACGGCAAAAAAAAGAATGAATCCTGCTGTGATGGAAACACCTGCTGTTACTGAAGAGAAAACACAACCAATCACTATTATACTACTTGCTTTTTTTATCCCGGTATTACTTTACCTCCCAACTTTAACTTTTGACTTAACCAGTTTTGATGATAATGGAATTATTACCAAAAACATATCTTTTTTAAGTGATTTCAGCAATGCACCAAAGGCATTTATTAATGATGCATTTATTGTAAAGATGAGCCCGTTTTACCGCCCTTTACAAACTTTTTCATACATGGTTGACATCCAGTTGTCAGGAGGAGATAATGCCTGGATGTATCACCTTACCAATATATTATTACTCGGCATGATTGGTTGCCTGCTTTTTCTTTTCTTAAAAAGATTTTCAATATGCACTGAATATGCTTTACCGGGTACACTTATCTATTGCTCACATCCGCTGTTTGTATCCTCCGTGGCATGGGTACCCGCAAGAGGCGATTTATTGCTCATGCTCTTTTCGCTGCTGTCATTTATCTTTTTTATTGATTATCTGCGAAAGCGAAAGTTACCTTACCTCCTGCTCCACTGGTCAGCATTTACACTTGCTTTATTCTGCAAAGAAACTGCTGCATTTCTACCTTTTCTTTTTATTCTTTACTATCTCGTTTTCGCACAAGTAAAACTTTTTGAAAAAAGATTTATACTTACTCTTATGCTTTATGCCATTTCAGGAACCGGATGGTATTGGCTACGCTCACAATCTATCGGCAATTTTACAAATCGAACGGATGTGTTTGGTTTGGTTCCCATCCTGTCCAACGCACGCACCATACCGGAGTCACTTTCTATGTTTTTTATTCCTTATGATATTGCAGTTATCCCGGGTTTTTCATGGTTTAAAACTATTGCAGGAGTTGTGATTTTTTCTTTTATCATTTACTTTTCATTTAATAACAAGAGAGGGATAAGGAAGGAAAAATTATTTGGTGTTGCCTGGTTCTTATTGTTAATCATACCCACCATGTTATTCAAGCATGTGCTCATTGATTATTTATCTCACCGGTTTTTTCTTCCGCTTGTGGGCATCCTGTTATTTTTCTTATTGTTGTTACCTCCGCAATGGATTCAAAAACATAAGCGGATTGTTTATTCAGCCATGATTGCTTTTTTTCTATTAGTAAGTTTTTCAACAGTAACAAAATCGCTTGCTTATGCTAACCCTATTACATTTTATAACACAGCAACATCACAGAATAAACATTCAGCAATTTCCTTTAATAACAGGGGAGATCTGCAAATTAAAAAGAATGATTATGGAGCTGCCTTAGCTGATTTTAACAAAGCTGTTGAGATTTATCCCGGCTACGACCAGGCAACTTATAATCGCGGATATACTAAATCATTGATGGGTGATAAAAAAGGAGCACTTGAAGATTTTAAAAAAGCAATTAGTCTCAACCGCAATTATGCTGACCCTTACTACCATAGCGGAGTAATAAATATTGAGCTGGGTAATTTCAAAGAAGGGATTGATGACCTCAATCATTTTATTGCCCTCAACTCTACCCTGCCTGATGCATATAATTACAGGGGTAGAGCATTGGGATCATTAAACTATTTCAAAGAAGCAATAGCTGATTTTGATAAAGCTGTTGAAATCAATCCGGGATTTTTACAAGCCTTCGGCAACCGCTCCATCGCCAAGTACCAGTTGAAAGATTTAACAGGTTCGTTGGTAGATTGTGAAAAAGTGCTTGCCATTGACCCGCAAAATGCAAATGCTTTAAACTTAATGGCAATGATTAAGCAGGAGATGCTGACTGGAAGCGGTAAATAAGAACAAGGAATTCAACTTCTGTATTATAAAAGTTTATCCAATCCCATTAGTAATTACTAGCTTGAACCTTATTTCTTACATAATAATGGAAAGAGAAAATCATAGGTATAGTTTGGCTGAGAATGATTTCACGTATCAAAAAGAAATTAAAATGATTGGCTGAAATCAAACAAGTGTTGTGACGAAGGAACAAGTAACATAGGTTCCTTTATAGTTTCTAGCCTTTTCAAAAACATTTTTCAATTTAAAATGCAATTAAGATGATAGGATCAACATAATAAACAAATCGCTAAGTTTGGACTCAAGCCTGATGTAAGAATTTGCTTATGCTTATATTTATTATACAAATTGATCTTAACAGGCGTCATTCAAACTCAATAAACGTTAAACGAACCTAATCTCAAATAAAATGAAAACAAAAAATTTACTTACTCTTATTACTGCAATAATTTTTATTTCTCAAATGACATCAGCACAGATAACATTTCAAAAAACAATTGGCGGCTCAGGTAATGATTATGGAACGATAAGCAGGCAAACTGCTGACAATGGATATATAATATGTGGAACTACCGGTAGTTTTGGTGCGGGCCTTGAGGATATTTATTTAGTGAAAACCAATGTTAATGGAGATACCTTATGGACTAAAACATATGGAGGAACCAATACTGAATACGGAAGTTCCGTTCAGCAAACCAATGACAGAGGCTATATTATCACAGGCAGCACTAGAAGTTTCAGTGTAGGAGCAAGAGATATTTACCTGCTAAAAACAGATAGTGCAGGAAATTTATTGTGGACAAAAACCTTTAACGCCATCGGTGATGACATCGGAACTTTTGCCCAGCAAACAAGTGATGGAGGATATGTTATTGCAGGCTCTTCACAGTCATCCAGTCTAACTAACTACGATGTGGATTTAATAAAAACCGATGCTAACGGAGATACATTGTGGACACGAACATTTTCGGGATCAGGTTATGAGGATGGAAATTTTGTACAGCAAACCAATGATGGAGGATATGTTATTACCGGCACAACGGCAAGTTTTGGAACAGGCGGATATGATTTTTATATAATAAAAACCAATGCATCAGGTAATATATTGTGGGCAAAATCTTATGGAGGAACAGGTGATGATTATGCTTATTCCATCAAACAAATTAATGACAGCGGATATGTAGTTACCGGAGCCACAAGCAGTTTTGGTTCAGGTTTCTTTGATGCATATTTAATGCGTCTTAATTCAACAGGAGCCGTTGCATGGACAAAGGTGTTTGGCGGAACTGATTATGATGATGGTGTTTCCGCACAGCAAACAAGTGATAATGGATTTATAATGCTGGGACAGGCTTATAGTTTTGGAGTTGGAAGTGATGTTTATTTAATAAAGACTAATGCCATCGGAGATACATTATGGACAAGAATTTTTGGAGGTATAGGATACGAATTTGGTGGATCAATTCAGCAAACCAATGATGGTGGATTTTTTATTAGTGCAGGAGAGGAAAGCTTTAATTCCAGTCGCGAGATGTATATTATTAAAACGGATGTAAATGGAAACAGCGGATGCAATCAAGGCAGTACTGGTACAATAGTATCCTCACCGATAATGCAGGTAGCCACGGCTGCATTTATAGTTTCCGGTGGTTTTACAATAAATTCTCCGGCTTCAATAGTAGCTAACGGAGGTACGGTTAATTCGCTTTGTACTTCCGTTGGCATACTCGATATTGAAGGTTCAATTACCACAATAAATGTTTTTCCAAATCCTTTTTCCAATGAATTGGTTATAAGAGGTACTAAACAAAAAGGTATGGTTATAGTGGTAGATGTAACAGGAAAAGAAATAATACAGCAAAAAGGATTAGATGGTGACACAAAAATCAACACACAAAATTTATCATCTGGCTTTTATTTTCTCAATTACATTGAAGAAAATAATTCTGCAAAATTTAAGCTTGTTAAATTCTAATAAACAACTTAAATAATCCATTTCGGATTTTGGAGACTTCAAGCAACTGCAGTTAATGAATTGGTCTATTAAACTTTTCAAAATCATTGACTGAACCTGATATTAACAATTATTGTTGAAAATATATCTTTTCTTCTTTTTACCAGTCCTGTTTCCGATATACATTTACCGCTTAAACTTAAATCAAAAAAATCATGAAAAAATTAGTATCAGTAATCGTTGCAGTATTATTTACTGCAGGTGTGTTTGCCCAGGCTGAAAAATCAGCTACCAAATCAAACACTACCACCGAGCAAACTAAAACCACAACACATCATGACAACATGAACCATGACATGAAAGACTGTGTGATGATGAAAGATGGAAAGATGTGGGTGATGAAAGGCGGAAAAACAATGCCCATGACTTCAGAAATGAAAATGAGCAATGGAAATACCGTTACAACGAACGGTGAGGTGATGATGGCAGATGGAAACAAGATGACCATGAAAAATGGCGACTGCATGGATATGCACGGAATGATGATGCCATCCAACATGGGCAAAACAAAGACTTCAAAAACTACCACTACTGACACTAAAAAAGAAGCGACTACAAAAGAGCAGTAAAATAATCTTTCATATATAAGAGCGGTTTCGATAATATATCGGAGTCGCTTTTTTATTTGCAAGTGTCATAAGTTGCCTGATAAACTACACCGTAGTATCTTTGTTCCCGCCCTTTTACTCTACTATGAAAGACTTTATCAAAGTGGGAACCGCTTCAGGTGGATACCCTGAAAAGCGAAATATTTTTTCATTGCCTTTTAAAAATGCAAAAGTGGTGAGACGATATGACTTGATTAACATTATTAATTACATTCATTTTAAATTATATCATAAAAGTAAAAACGAGTATGTCTTCCTTCACCGTGATTTCGGAATAAATGATGTTGACATTTTTCATTTCTTCAACAAAATAAGCTTTTCAAATACCCCATGGATAACAACCTTTGAAACAAGGGTTCCGTATTTCAAACCTTCAAAAACACCTGACAGGTATTATGAACTGTTAGTAAACAAGCATTGTAAAAAACTGATTGCAATAAGTAAGCGTGCCTATAACATTGAAATGTTTCTTCTGGATCAGCGAAAACAATTTAAAGACGCTGTAGCGGAAAAACTTACCATTATACACCCTCCGCAGAAATCACTTATCAAAACTTATGATCAGAAGCAATTGGATAATGAAAACATCGTATTCACTTTAGTAGGCAGGCATTTTTTTCTAAAAGGCGGAATGGAAGTATTAAAAGTTTTTGACCGTCTTTTTCAAAACCATAAAAATATTAAATTGAATATTGTTTCACTTCTTGAGCATAGTGATTACATCAGCAAGTCAACAGAAAATGATGTGACAGAAGCAATGAAAATTATAAATGCTCACCCGGGTAAAATCAATTATCACAAAAGTCTTGGCAATAATCAAGTTCTTGAGTTATACAAAAACTCGCATGTAAGTCTGCAACCCTCTTATCACGAAAGTTATGGATATTCCATACTCGAAGCGCAGGCATGTGGCTGTCCTGTAATCAGTACTGACGTGTGTGCCATGCCCGAAATCAACAGCGAAGCAAGTGGATGGGTACTGAATATACCACAGGATGAATTGAAAGACGGTATTTGGAGAACTGCGGAAGAGCGTAAAAAACTTTCTGAAATATTACAGGAACAATTGCAGGCAACCATTACCAATATTATCGGTAATATGCAAACCATAAAAGCGAAAGGAGTCAATGCAATTAAAAGGATTGAAGAAGAGCATTCACCTGGAAGCAGGGCTGCACTCATCGAAAATATTTACAAAGAAAGTTTGAACTGAAAATTATTTCTTTAGCTATTTATACTTCACGTTTTTTCCCAGTGTCCCCTTTATCCGGTACCAAAAAGACTGGCGATCATATATTGATTGAAAACTATCAACATGCGCCTGCATTGAATCAATAACTGGGGTATCATGGTTCATGGTAACGACAATATCTTCCTGCATTGGCAGGCATTTTATATCCGCACCTATTTTTCTTTTCAGCTTTCGCAGATAAGACAAAAGTGTGCGTGATTGAAAGCGATCAGTGGCAAGCGCTACTTTTTTAAAACCATGTTGTTCGGCAACACGATAACCGTAATACACATTCTCCGTACTATGCTCTGCCTGTGGTTCAACAAAAATATTTTCCCGTTTCACACCAAGTTTTTCTGCATACATTGCCATAATTTTACCTTCAACAAAAGGTGAATACACTGATGAGCCGGAGTAAATAACGTTTTGTGTGATGCCTTGCTTATAAAGATAAACTGACCATAAAACCCGTCCTTTCATAATGGTATCCCATTTTTCATTGATAAAAGGGATACCCGGAACAATAATAGCATCATAAGGAGCTAATTTTAAATTTTTATCGTAATGCTTATCAAGAGCCTTGCATGATACCAAAACCATGCATACTGAAACAGCAAAAAAATCAATCCATAATTTTAAAGAAAATATTTTTTTCATATACAATCGAAAATAACAAAAACAGGACACCCGAAAATAAAATTATAAAGAATTACATTTTATTTTCGACAATTGCAAAATCATAAATTCCCGGAATCTTATAACTTCCAGAACCTATATTCTTAAATAAATTTTATTTTCCGTGCCGCAAAAATGCACATGCGAAGCAATACTATTCCATTCCTGAATCTTGAAATATTGGTGCTGCCATAAGTCCGCTGACGATAACGGATCGGAATTTCAACAATGCGAAGATTGAGTTTATACGCTCCAAAGATTAAGTCAAAATCTCCGAAAGGATCAAAGTCACCAAAAAATTTACGGTTACTCACTAACTTAATGTAATCATTTCTGAAAATAATTTTTGTACCACACAATGTATCTTTCAAAGGTTGTTCGAGCAACCAGGTAAATGCGAAAGAGAAAAACTTATTCCCCAGTAAATTCAAAAAACGCATGGCTTCTTTATCCATCTGGTAAACCAATCTTGAGCCATTGATAAAATCACCAACACCAGATGCAATGGCATGATAAAATTTGGGTAGATCTTCGGGCACAACAGTTAAATCTGCGTCCAGTATCATCAATATATCACCCTTTGCCACGCTGAATCCTTTTTTTACTGCATCGTTTTTTCCTTTGCCATCCTGCTGCAAAATTTTAATATCATGTGTATCTGAATATTTTTTCTGAACTGCCTGTATAGTTTCCCAGGTGTTATCTGTAGAGTTACCTTCCACAAAAATTATTTCCTGGTGACTACCGAATTTTGGTAATCGCATGATTGCATTTTCAATATTACCTGCTTCATTACGTGCAGGAATAACAATGGAAACAGAATATTTATCCTCCACTTGCCGGGTGGAATCTGAAACAGGTTTTGCAAACGAATACATGTTTAAAGCAAACAGACGGAAGAGCGGCATACGAACCAGGAACCGGTTGAGAAATGGTGATATTAACGGAACATAAAAAGGAAACATCATCGCATTCACTTTGCGGTATGTTTCAAATCCGGCCAATGATAAAAGATTTTTAATATCCTGTTGCAACAACCAGTTTTGATTAGGTGTTTTGGTTTTGATGCCAATCAGTTCTGCAAACTTGATCAATGGTTCCCAGAGAAAATTATAATAAGTAATAATGATTTTGGTTTGCTGGTGAGAGACCTTTTGTAATTGACGGAACACTTCCAATATATCATCAACAAATCCGATAACATTAGAAAGAATAATGAGATCAAATTTTTCATTCAGTAGAATATTTTCTGCATTCATCACATGAAAAGTCACATCATTGAATTGTGACTTTGCTATATCAATCATCCTATCGCTGAAATCAATTCCAACTTTGCGGTTACCTTTTATTTCATGAATAAGCTCACCTGTCCCACATCCAATTTCAAGTACAGAAATAGATTCATGCGAAAAATAATTGCAATACTTGGTTATATCATTCCAGTAATAAGAATGTTTTTTGCGATCTGCAACTCTACCGGGTGCAAGCGTGTCGAAGTATTCTTTGTAACGCAATGGTTGATGTTAATTAAGCTTCATTAAGATTTTTCCTGCTAACGAGCAGATTTGTATCACTGAAATAATCAACTTCCAAATTCAGGGTTTCATTCCTGCTCATCTGTATAAGTTGATGCTCTTTAATTTTATACATATTAAAATTTCGTTGTGCAAAGAAATCATACACTTCTACGGCAGAACTGCCTGCTTGTTGCAATCCATAAGGCCAAAGTTCAATAAATAAAACGACAGATAAATTTTTATCCAATGTTTTTACCATTCCCTTTAATGCGTTCATCTCAAATCCTTGAATATCCATTTTTATAAAATCTACACTAAAGCGATTGTTTATAAATTCATCAATGGAAGTTTTTTCAACAGTGTACTTTCCGGTATAAGCTTCAGGCTCATAAGTACGATGATCCACATTTAAAAGATCTGAAGTATAAAGTGTAACAATACCTGCAGCTTCTGCAACAGCTTTTTGTACAAGCGTAACATTATAATTATTTTTCAATTCATTTTTTAAATGCTTGAAATTTATTTTGTCAGGCTCAAAGCAATAAACATGTCCGTCAGGTCCTTCATACTCGGCAAGCTTCTTGGCAAAAAAACCAATATTAGCTCCTATATCCAATACGACAGATCCGGGCTTAAGCAATTGTTGGATCTGATCAAGATGATACTGATCCTTTTTATTTTTAAATCTGAAATAAAGCCACCTGTAGAATGGAAAAGCATAATGGAAAAGTAACGCTGCAAATTTTAATTTATGTTTTTCAAGCATGCTCTTGTGGAGATGTAAATAAATACGTTTACTGAGCAATAAGGTTTCTTTTGGAAATTTTTTTCTGTGTAATCTGTAATGTTTAAGTTTGTTTCAAAGATGATGGAAAGGAATATATCAAGGGCCATAATAAACAACATAATATTTAATAATGAACAGACCCGGAACAAAAAAGAAATTTCAAACTGCTCCTGCTAAAAAAACCCCGGATAAAAAAAGGGAAGTTGTAAAAGAAAACAGAATAAGCAATTGGATGTGGTTGAGTGCAATTCTTGTTCTCACATTTATCGTTTTTTTTCCTGCACTAAATAATGGGCTTACTAACTGGGATGATACGACTTATCTCACCGAAAATCCACTCATTCGTGAACTGAACAGCAATAATATAAAACGGATTTTTACTGAGATTTACTTTGGGAACTATCAGCCGCTTCATATTTTTTCTTATGCCATTGAATATCATTTTTACAAATTAAACCCTGCAGGATATCATACCACAAGCGTTATCATGCATTTGATTGTAACGATTCTGGTATTCTGGTTTATTCGTTCTCTTACCGAAAACCGGATTATTGCATTAATTACTACTCTGCTTTTTGGCATACATCCCTTACACGTTGAATCTGTTGCATGGGCTGCAGAACGCAAGGACTTACTGTATTCAATTTTTTTTCTGGCTTCCGCTATTTTCTACATTAAATATATCAGGAGTAAAGAAAAAGCGAAATATTTACTTGCTGCATTTTTACTCTTCGCACTTTCTATTCTTTCAAAGGCAATGGCTTCCTCCCTTCCTCCTGTGTTAATTCTTCTTGATATTTATTTTGCACGCAGGCTGAGTATAAAAACCGTACTGGAGAAAATTCCCTTTTTTGCTCTTGCGATTGGATTGGGATTGAAAGCTGCATTTACAGCTTCAACTACAGGTCAGGTTTCACTTCATGTATTCACCTTATTTGAAAGGATACTCATCGCGAATTTTAATCTTCTTGCTTACGTTGGAAAATTAATTTTACCCATCAATCTCTCAGCATTTTATCCTTATCCTGCACGGGTTGATGGTGCTTTACCTTATTATTTTTATATCGCACCATTTATAGTAGCGGCATTGCTGGTATTGATTATTCTGTCTCTGAAAAAAACAAAAAATATATTTTTCGGTGCCGGTTTTTTTGTCGCCTGCATCATACTTGTATTGCAGTTGTTTCCTGTTGGACCCACCATCATGTCAGAGCGTTACTCTTATCTTCCTTCCATCGGATTCTTTTTCGTTATTGCCTATTTCATACATCAGTTGATTGATAAAAAACCTGCTGTCAAAACTCCGGTTTATTCTGCTTTGGCAGGATACAGTTTGTTTTTATCTGTGGCAACATACCAACGTTGCGATATTTGGAAAGACAGCATGACACTGTGGACAAACGTTCTGCAGCAGTTTCCTCATGTCGGAAATGCATTAAATAACCGGGGCACCGTTTACGGCAAAGAGATGGGCGACCTTGATCGTGCTATGGATGATTTTAATAAATCAATTCAATTTGAGCCAAATTATGAAAATGCTTATGCTAACCGCGGTATCGTTTATTGCCTGCGCGGAGAATTTGATCTTGCCATTAATGACTTCAACAAAGCCATACAATTGAAACCTGATTATTATGATGCATTAGTCAACCGTGGAATAACTTATATCCAAACCAACCAAATAGATAAAGCGATTGCTGATTTTAATAAATTGCTTATCACTCACAAGGAAGATGCGCTGTTATACATGTGGAGAGGACATGCACTTACATTGCTTGGAAAAAACAATGAGGGACTTGCTGATCTCAATAAATCCATTACACTGAAACCTGATAATGGTGAAACCTATTTCCGGAGATCAAATACATTGTATAATCTTAAACAGTATAAAGAAGCTTTTCGCGATGTACAGCAAGCGCTTAACCTTGGATACAAGGTAGATGATAAATATTTTGAAACATTGAAAAATGCAGCAGGAAATTAGAGTTCTTCCAAATCCTCCAATATTTATCAGTTAAAACTTTAAAGATATTTTTAATACAATAAAAAAACCCGCAAGGGTATTAATCCT
>JANLUX010000143.1:0-22771 GCA_031363705.1 Bacteroidota bacterium | reverse complement strand
AATCGGAAGGTTATTAATTAAAATAAAAAAACAGTTTACGGCTGATGGCGCGCCTTATCGTTTTCGTGCAGAGCCATTGTATGCATCCTTACAACCGTAAACTGTTAATTTCCTTTTGTTATATAGTGAAACGATGGTTATTGAATTAGGTTACAGATTTTTAAATTATTTTATTTAATTTTTATTTACTAATCCTAATTTAACCAATCAACCAACTAAAACGGATACCTCGCCACAGGAGCAATGTCCTGACCTGCAAAATCCTTCTTCAAAAATTTATAATAACCGCTCAGCGCAATCATAGCAGCATTATCAGTGCAGTATTCAAATGGCGGAATATTAACTTTCCAGTTGCTCAATGTTTGTTCTTTTAAAACAGCTTCGCGCAAAGCTGAATTTGCTGAAACACCTCCTGCCAAAGCAATATTTTTTATGCCTGTTTGCACAGATGCAATTTTTAATTTGTGCAATAAAATATTAACAATTGTAAATTGAATGGATGCACACAAATCATCCAGATGTTTTTCAATAAAATGAGCATCTTTTGTCATTTCTTTTTGAAGAAAATAAAGTATTGCAGTTTTTAATCCGCTGAAACTATAATTCAAAGCAGGGCTCTCAGGTTTTGGAAATCGAAATGCCAATGGATTTCCATTTCGTGCATGTTTATCAATCAACGGACCTCCGGGATAAGGAAGCCCTAACATTTTGGCTGCTTTATCAAAAGCTTCACCAGCCGCATCATCGGTGGTTTGCCCTATCACTTCCATTTGATAATGATCTTTAACCAAAACAATTTGTGTATGACCTCCTGAAACTGTCAAACATAAAAGAGGAAATGAAGGCGTAGTGAAATTGTTATCATTCACATCACTTGCAAAATTAGCCAGCACGTGTGCCTGCATGTGATTCACTTCTATAACCGGAATACCAAGAGCAAGCGAAAAAGATTTTGCAAAAGAGGTACCCACCAGCAATGCCCCGATAAGCCCTGGTCCTCGTGTGAAAGCTATTGCATTCAACTGCTGTTTGGCTACCTTTGCTTTATGCAATGCCTCATTAATTACAGGAATAATATTTTGCTGATGCGCTCTCGATGCAAGCTCCGGAACAACACCTCCGTATGCCTCATGCACACGCTGACCGGCAATGATGTTGGAAAGCAATTTGTCATTCCGGCTAACCGCTGCAGAGGTCTCATCGCATGAAGATTCAATGCCTAAGATGTAAACAGGATTTATGTTCATAATTCAGTCACAAAAATACGATTAGTTAATCCCCATCGTTTTTATTTACAATTCATTATCGGTTAAAAAATAAAAGCCATTAAAAAATTCTTAAAAATATCAGGTATTACATTGCTGGTGCTGTTCATTTTAGCATTGGCAGTACGCGCTTTGGTGGTGATGCCTGTTTTTCAAACCTGGCTGGTGGAGAGAGTAACACTTTATTTATCGGATGAGTTGCATACTCGTATTTCGATAAAGCATGTGGATATAGAATTTTTCAGTAAAATAGTTTTAGAAGATATTTATGTAGAAGACCAGCAGCATGACACACTCCTTTATGCTCCATTGTTTAAAGTTGATATCACTCAGTTTAATTACAAAAAACAAAAGATCACCATTAACCTTGCAGAATTAGAAAATGCACGTATTAAACTCATTCGTTACAAAAACATTAAAGGATTAAACTTTCAGTTTTTTGCTGATTATTTTTCTTCTTCAAAAAAAGATACTGCACAGTCTCCTCCGTGGGAAGTTAAACTACAAAACGTGGTGTTGAAAAATGCAACTTTTTCTTATCGTGATTTACGTTGGAATGATACAACCCGGTGTATTGACTGGGAAGACGTGTATGTAACAAACCTTCATGCTGACCTCCGTGATTTGCGTACCGTAAATGACACCATATTATTTCATGCACAGGAACTTTCGTTAAAAGAAAAAAGCGGGTTTCAATTAAATCATTTTGCTGCTGATACACGTTTTGCCGAACACTATTTTGATTTTAAAAATTTTACCATTCAAACTCCGCAAAGTGATTTGAGAGGACAGGTAAGTTTTGATTTTGACAGCTGGGAAGATTTTGATGATTACATTCATAAAGTAAGGATGCGATCATCATTTGCTCAAAGCACAATTTCATCTGAAGACATAAAATATTTTGCAACGGAAGTAATCGGTCTCAATAAAACGCTTAAGTTTTCAGGTGATGTAAAAGGAACTGTGGATCATCTGAAAGGAAAAAACATGGAGATTATTTATACTCCACAGACATTGTATAAGGGTGATATTGTGTTAAATGGTTTACCTGATATTGAAGACTCATACATTGAGCTTAACATTAACGAACTCCGGCTAAACAAAAAAGATATCGAGACAATTCCTGCATATCCCTTTGACAGCGGAGGTAAAATTTCATTGCCTGCAAACCTTGATTATCTCGGAACGATAAAGTTTAAAGGAAAATTCAGCGGGTTTTATAACGATTTTGTTGCTTATGGAAATGCAACAACTGATCTGGGTTTTGTTTCAACTGATTTAAATTTAAAAATAGGTGATGGTAAATCGCCAGCGCAATATTCAGGTCATTTAAGCACTTTCAATTTTAATATCGGAAAGATGTTAAGGCTGCAGCCTGATATTGGTTTTATTACTGCACGTGTGGAAGTTAAAGGCAGCGGGTTGGCGGTTGACCGGCTTAATACGAAACTTGAAGGAAATATTAGTGACTTCCAGGTGAAAGGTTATACTTATCATAACCTGACAGTGAAGGGCGAAATGGCAAAAAAACTTTTTAATGGTTCGTTGTTGGTACGTGATGAAAATGCGGATTTTGATTTTAACGGTAAAATAAATTACCAGGGAAAATTACCTGTGTTTGATTTTGTTGCAGATGTACGCAAAGCCAATCTTGCCAGATTGAATTTAGTAAAACGCGATTCGTCAAGCAGTTTGTCAACTCATGCCGAACTGCATTGCACCGGAAATAAGATTGATAACCTTGAAGGATCATTGCATTTTGTAAATACTAACTATAAAGAGTTTCCAAGAGGAATAACATTGAATAATTTGAATATTCAGTCTTCTGAAAAAAACAACAAAAAGCACATCAATCTCGAATCAGATTTTGCCGATGCATCCATGACAGGCATGTTTAAGCTATCTGAAATATTTCAATCGGCTGCTTACATTCTTAGTCAATACATTCCGGCCATCAAAGTTAAAAACGTCAATTCATTGGATGACCAGACTTTTGATTACCGGATTGATTTAAAAGAAACACGTGGTGTATTGGATGTGTTGCTGCCTGAATTAAGTGTGCAGGCAGGAACACAAGTGCAAGGACATTTTAATACATTGAACAATGATTTTACAGCTTTGTTGAAATCGGATGAAGTAACCTACCAGGGAGTTCGTTTTAATGGAATTAATATCTCTGGTAATACTTCACAAGGTCAGTTAATCGTATCAGCAAAAGAAGATGTCATTCAGTTTAATGACAGCCTTTTGCTTCGCAATGTGTTGTTAACAGGCAAAGCAAACAATGATTCAGCTTTTTTAAATTTACTTATTTCAAATACTGATACCAGCCTCTCGAGATTGAATGCAGGATTTATTTTTCATTTCACTGATAACGGAGCTACCACAATAAAGATTGATCCGGCTGATATTCTTGTCAAGCATCATATCTGGAAAATTGACCCTGCTAATTTTTTATCGTTTGATAGTTCAGGCATTACAATCAGCAATTATAATTTTCAATCAGAAAATCAGACCGTTAATATGGGCGGTAAAATTTCGCGAAACATAAATGACAAATTGTTTTTTACATTTTCAAATTTTGATATTGCTGTTGTAAATGACATGCTCAAAATTTACAACGTACAGATAGGAGGCATTGCAAACGGAAATGCTGATATCTCGGATGTATATCATAAGCCATCATTGAACAGCAATTTAAAAATTGATTACCTGAGATTCTATAACGATACGCTCGGTAATGCGAACATCGTTAGTGACTGGAATACCGGAAATGGAGTTATCAATCTCACAGCCACCGTTACCCGTGGTGGCGAACAAAATATTTCAGTAGAAGGTAAGTACATTATCAAACCAAAAAATGATGAGCTTGATTTTGCCATCAATCTGAAAAAAACAAATGTTAAAACCTTCAGTAATTATTTAAAAGGAATTGTTTCTGATCTCAGTGGTAATGCAAGCGGTGAGTTTCGTTTGCATGGTTTGGTTTCCAAGCCTTTGCTCACAGGGGATGCACATCTACAAAAAGTAAATTTTAGAATTGATTACCTCAACACACTTTATAGTCTTTCCACAGATGTGAAGCTCAAAGAAGAATACATTGAATTTAATCACGTAATGATTAATGATGCCAAAGGAAATAAGGCGATTGCAAACGGTAAAGTGTATCATAAAAATTTAAAAGATTTTTATTTTGATGTGGATATTGCTACCAATAAAACACAAGTATTAAACACAGGTGTTCATGATAACGAACTGTTTTATGGCGAAGCTTATGTATCAGGCAGGGTAAATATTTCAGGATATCTTGATTACATAAAAATGGATATCGGTTTGAAATCTGAAAAAGGAACAGAGATAAATATTCCTTTAAGTAATCCTGAAGAAGTAAGTCATAACAGCTTTATCACATTTGTAAAAAGCGAGGAGCTAAAAGATTCCATTCTTAAAGCACAAACCATCGATTTAAGCGGTATTGAAATGAACTTTGATCTCGAAGTTACTTCAGATGCAACCATCCGTCTTGAGTTTGATCCTAAGATTGGTGACGTGATTAAAGGTACCGGTCATGGAAACATCATCATGAACATAAGCCCTGCCGAAGGATTTAAAATGTATGGTGATTATATTATTGAACGCGGTCAGTATCTGTTTACACTGCAAAATGTACTGAGCAAAGAGTTTACAATAGAAAATGGTGGTTATGTGAGATGGAGCGGAGATCCCTATGACGCTTACATAAACATTGATGCACATTACAAAAACCTCAATGCAAGCCTTTATGACCTGTTGCAGGACTCCACAATTGGTTACACAAAAGCAGTTCCTGTAGTTCTAACACTCAATCTTTCCGACAAACTTTTTAATCCCGTTATAAAATTCGATATTGATGTAAAAAATATTGATGCCACTACTGAGAGCCGTGTCAGGCGTGCAATAAATACCGAAGAAGCAAAATACAAACAAGCGGTTTCACTTTTAGTTATCCGCAGATTTTCGCCTGCCGAAGAATTAAGTAACCGCGCACAGCTCTCCACCGGAGATGTAGTGGGTGCTAATGCTTACGAATTTTTATCCGCTCAGTTAAGTAACTGGGCTTCGCAGATCAATGAAAATGTTAACGTAGGATTAAATTATCAGCCAGGCAGTAATTTAACACAGGAAGAATGGGAGCTTGCCTTAGGCACTAGTTTCTTTAATGATGTGGTACGTGTGGAAGGAAACGTGGGCGTTGCCAACAGCAATTCAACTACCACCACCAATCAAAACACATCCAGTCTTGTGGGTGATTTTAACGTTGAAGTAAAAGCAAATAAAGATGGAAGAGTAAAATTAAAAGCATTCACCCGCTCCAATAACAACTCGCTTATCAACAATCTCAATTCACAATACACACAGGGAATAGGAATTTTTTACCGCGAAGAATTTAATTCAGTAGGCGAATTATTTCAACGTTTTAAAGACCGGTTTAAAAAGAAAAAACCTTTGACTGAAACAACTGGAAATTTGAATTGAATTGCTGCAGCAGTGACATTCTGAACAACTGAATAAAGGATTTTTCTGCAGGATTAATATATCACTGCTACGGCACCTGCTTTGGTAATACGGTCGTTCAGCTTTCCTTTTATCACCGGTTTGTATTTAACAACATATAAATAAATTCCTTGTGCAACAGCTTTACTATTAAACCGCCCATTCCATTCCCGTTCGATATTATCTGTGCTGTAAATTAATTCTCCCCAGCGATTAAATATCTGCAGGTTATAGTCATTAACATCGCAATAATAAACCGGATGAAATGTTTCATTTAATCCATCATTGTTGGGAGTAAATGCATTAGGCAAATAAAAATCACATTCGCATTTAACATTGGATACTTCCACCGTATCAGATGAAATGCATCCATTGTTATTCTTAACACTTAGCCAATATGTTCCCTGATCATTCACCACCATAGAATCTATCGTACTTCCAGTGTTCCATGCAATTGTGCAACTGTCGCAATCAGGAGCCTTAAACACATGAGTGCTGTTTTCACATAACAATAAATCGGGTCCCAGATCGGGTTCTATAGCCGGAAAAATTTGTATCCATACAGTATCATTTAACCGGTTTTCCCTGCAATCATCATTAACGTAAAGCCAGTAAGTTCCGGGTTGATTAATGATAATGGAAGCAGTTGTTTCTCCGGTTGACCATAAATAATGATCAAAAAAATCGCTGCTTTGGTTCTTTAGTATCATTGTTACGCCTTTGCATAAAATAGTATCGTTGCCGAGATTTAGCAACTTAGGGATATTGCATAAAGTAGTTACAGAAATGGAAAGCGAATCAGCTATATAGTTTTTATTAATAACTGTCAGATTATAAGAAGTAACATTCGTAATGAAGGACAAATGAGTTATCGGCTCCGGTGTAATACTTATCAACGGCAAGTTAATATCACAATTAGTATGATAGTCAACATTCATTTTTGCAACTGCTAAATTTGAATTTGACGCTACTGCTGCAAGAACAGGTGTTCCGTCATTTAAAAAACAGATGTCAGCTCCTGACAAACTAATTCCTGCATCAATCGAACTTTGGCTCACTATAGTTAGGTTCTTATCAAATTCCACAATGGTGAGATAACTGCTCCCTGCAAAAAATTTTTTGAATACAGCTACAATATTTCCGTTACTTTTTTTGTGAAAGCGTGGCGGGTATCCTCCTACATCAAGCGTTTTTTTTGAAGACCAAAGCAAGTTTCCCTGTTTATCCATTTTATAAAAACTGATGAGGCTGCTTGAATTTCCGGTACCGGGGAAAATATATCCATCATTCACCTCTACGGCTTCATAATAAGTATTAGAACCAGCAGTGAAGAAAGAAGTCCACTGCTCATTCCCGGCAGCGTCAGTTTTAATAAACATATTTCCCGTTCTTAACAGCACACCATTATCGGAAGTTACTATTGCACCACCCCAGGTGCCTCCATGATCATAAAACCGTGTCCAGAAAATGTTTCCACTGCCATCCATTTTACTAATCATATTATAGCCCGTGGTGTTTACATGACCCATATTTCCATAAAGAAAGAGGTTCCCCTGGCTGTCTTCACCAATAGAATAAGGGTAGAGGTCATAAAAAGTATCCTCATAAGATTTGCTCCAAAGGATGAATCCTAAAGTGTCTAAGCGGGTGATGGATAACGTATATTGCGAACCTGATGACTGAAACGTCACCAGTATAAAATCTCCATTCCTCGTCCTGATAAAGTCTTTTAAGACATTGTATGTGTTGGGTATATTATATTTTTTACTCCATTCAATTTCACCGCAACTATTGAATCTTGCAAGTTTCAGGCTATCTAAGGAAAAAACTGTCCAGCCTAAATCAGCAGCAGGAGAAATCCGGAGCGCTGCGCCAAAGGTTCCGCCAGTGATCTTGATAAATCTTTGCTGGCAGTTAGTGCTGCTGAAAAACAATATAAATACTAAAATAACCGATATTGGTTTCATTATAGTTTTTAAAACTACATAAAATTCTCAAATGATAAACAGCCGTATTAAAAGCTTACGGTTTCTCTACACATCACACTGAAAAACATTTTTAAAACTCATAAACATACTTCTTTATCGAAATCAATCCACCTGTTGCATTCAGCGTTTTCTTCTCGGTTTTTAAGCCATTCTTATCATAACTATAAACAACTTTTCTCACCGGTTTTCCTGATGCATCAGTAACCGTTTCAGAAACATTTTCACCTCTTGCGTTGTAAGCAAACTTTGTTCGTTCAACTATATTTCCCTTTCCGTCAAATTCTGTTTCAATGGATGGATTGTTGTCATCATTATATTCAGTAGTTGTTTTTTTTGTGATGGCTCCCTTTGCATCATAATGCACCTCTTCGGTTTTGTCGTTTTGCTTATTAAATTTTCTCGTTTCTTTTTTATTGATGCTGCCGTCTTTGTTATATTCCGTTTCTTCAATTTTATTTCCGTTGCTGTCAAACCGTTCGTAAGATTCATTGTGAGTTACTTCTTTACCATTAATAGATTCTACCACAATTGTTTTAACAGATTTGATGTTTAATTTCTTTATCTCCTTTTTTTTCTGAGCGCTGGAGGATAAAAAAATGGTGAGCAGTAGTATAGTCAGCAGCAATGTTCTTTTCATTCTCATTAGTGTTTCTTTATTTCAAAAATACCTGCATCAATAGATTGTTTCTTGCCTGTTATTTCTATAGTCTTATTCTCAGCATGTTTTCCGGCAACTGATGCATCTTCTGAGTAAACATAAACAGTGTAATTGCCTTTTCTTAAATATTTGAATTCAAATCTTCCATCCGGGTTAGTAAGCACTCTGTCACCATAACTAACATCATCACCATAAATAATATAAACCCATTCATCAGCATTGTAATAGCTTCCCTGTGCAGTTGTAAATGTTGTATTGTACCTGGTAACTTGCACTCTTCCATTAATAGATGAATTACCTCCTTCACCGGGACCTTTTTTGCATGCTGAAATAAATAAAGCAGAACACAATGTTATGGTATAAAAAATATTTTTTAATTGTTTCACCATGGTGTTTAATAACTTCATCAGGGGTGCATGATTACCAGTTTCTTTGCTGTTGAACCGCTACGAAGAAAATAAATTCCGCGCGTCCAGTTTTTTGTTTCAACAGTTGTAATTGATTGCCCCATTGCATTTTGATAAACCACTTCTCCCAATGAATTTACAATTTCAAAATTCATTTTGGCATTTCTTCCGGGTAGTATATTGATTACATCATCTGCAGGATTCGGGTACAGTTTTATTTGTTCCGTGTCAGAAGTTTTATTTGATAATAGTGAATGAAACTCATGTTCTGCACGTTCAGGAGAAAAAATTCCGGCATCATTATTTTCCGCATAAATGTAATATTCAAGCTTGTCACTAAACATCATTACAGCAGCCGAGTAAATATTATCATTTGCAATTCCGTCATTGTGCAACCCATCGTCATACATTAATACTTTGGTAAATTTATCTTCAGCGTTAAGCCGGTAACCCAAATAAACTGAATTGGAATTTGTATTGCTTACATGGGCAGTAATGATAACACTTGAATTTAAATTAACATTATTATCTGATGTCATGTCTGAAATAACAGGAGGAACTACAGTAAGCTCTGCAGTTGATTGGAGATAATTCACTCTTGCACTCATCAATGATTGAATACCGGGAACCATATAGCTGCCTAAACTATAGCTGCTGTCCAATGCAAATTTAAATTGTGCATAGCTGAAAAATTTATTTGTGTCAGACTGAACAGATGTGTCAATAAGTGATTGCAACTGTAGAGCAGTGTTTATATAAGTGCTGTCAGTAAACATTTCGTTGATGATGGTACGGATATGTGCAATGTACTTTTTTTTGTATGTAGCATTACTCATCGCAGCATTTATCAGCGGCCAGTAAGGATCAGTTTCGTGTATGAATAAAGGAAGTTGCTGCATGTTGGGTATCGTTAAACTTCCCATGCTGTTGTTTGAATTTCCAAGAAAAGGAAATCCTCCAAATGACATATTCAAATCCCAGATAATTGGATTGTAAAGATTCGAATTGTCTTTATATAAATAATAATTCTGGCAAAACACACCTGAATAACTATCAAGGTTTACCAGCACAATATTGAATGCAAGCATCCACAAAACTTTGTCCATGTCAAATGTGTTCTCAATGGTTGAAGCATGATTGGTAACACTATCGCATAAAGCCACTAAATCGTTCCAGCCGTAATCAGATTTTATATCATAAAAATTAAAATAAGCAGTGCTGTCAACAGTAGAAAGATATTTTAGATTACTTTTTGTTGAAGGTCCGGGATTAATTACCGGATTGCATTTTATGAAAGTATTTTTTTTTGAGTTAAAGTGTAATGCACAAAAATCTTTATTAATGCTTTCATCATTTGAATATAAACCGATGTAAACATCATTAATATATAATTGTGCAAAGTTGGAACGCGGACAATCCATATAATTTTTTAGAATGTCATAAGAGAGCACTTCACGAATCATGGAAGGATCAGCATAATTATTTCCAAGTTTGATATCACTGAATTGCTGATAAGACTGTTCCTTAAACTCATTTAATGAAATGTGAACCGGGTTTTTTAAATAGGTAGAATCATACGAGCTATTTCCCTTATACTTTGCACCAACATTGTTAAATAAAATCTCGTTTATTTTTATCCATTGTGCCATAATGTAACTGTCTGTTCCGGTATAAGCAGTGTCCATCTGGTAATCCCAGTTGGGTTGATCAAAATGCACTTCAATTTTCTGAATGGTGTACAGGTCATAAAAATTATTTTGGGCGCTCATGCGCCCAAAAAATAATATCAAAACGATAAAGCAAAAAAAGGTTTTGCAGTTACTCATAAAATAATTTTAATCAATCACCAACTTAAGCGAAGCCTGCAGGTTTGAACTATTGTAAACTGTAACAAAATAAATTCCATTCTCTAAACTTCCCTTTTCAATCCTCAGAGTATTTAACGTATAGTTATTATATAAACCAACCAGGCGTCCTGCAATATCTGTAATTGAAATATCGTGAGTCAGCTCATTATCATTTATATAAAGCATGCTGAAATCCACAGCAGGATTAGGAGCTAATTTTATAGCCTTCTGCAATTGTGTTTCTTCAATTCCAACAGCACAGGCATTACATTCACCGAAACAAACACTGCTTAATACAATATCAGTTGTTACCTGTACTTCCCGATTACTGTTTACTGAACAAGGTCCGGGAATAATTTCTTCTGTCCCAATGGTGTTTCCATTATAAAATTTAAACTCATAAGTTCCGGCAGTAACGTATGCGATGATTTCATAAACGTTAGCTCCAAAACTATAAAGACGAATGGTTGCCGGATTCCAACCCTGGAAATTTCCTGCTACATGAACACCATTTGCCGAAACAATTTCATTTTGCATATTCACTAAAAACCGCACCAACGTTAAACCTGCTGGCGCATTTCCACCAAACAAAATATTGCCGGCAAAAGTTGTATCATCGGCAAGTGAATCAATATAGAGCCAGCGGTTATCATCAAAATTATATCCTACACGGCTTTCAACCGGCACAAACTCCACTTCATAACTCTGATCACCATTCAGAAATTTGTATTCATACATTCTGAATGCAGGAATATCCACTACAATGCTGTAAATATTTGTTGCTCCTTCCTGCGTTAATGTGGTGGTATTCGATTGCCAGTCACCAAGCGGAAATCCTGCTTCATCCTGGAAATCGCCAAACACATGTATGCCGTTAGGGCTTAATACCTGCCCAGTCATATCAACAGCAAACTTTACTTTTTTAGCAAAGGCTATGTTGATACAAAAAACTGTGAGGGTTATTAGTATATATTTTTTCATGTAAAAAATTTTGATGTTTATTTTATTAATACTATTTTCTTATTTATTGATTCAGCTTTCGCTGAACGGATAGTAATATTATAGATTCCGTTTGCATTTCCGGAAAGGTCAACAAGAGTTAAATTATTTTTTTGTAAAATGATTTTACCATAAGCGTTATAAACTGTAACAGTATAATCATCATTGTTAAAATTTGTTTTATCTATATTAACTATTCCGGAAGTAGGATTTGGATAAAGATTTAATATGTTAATGTTAGTGTTTACATTAGTTTCAATGCCAGTGATCGTATTGAAACCAGAAGAGTAACTGTATTCACAACTATTTGAATCAGTAACTCTGACAACATAAATACCGTTTTGAGTCGGAGTATAGCTTTGATTTGTTTCACCCGGAAGTAAAACTCCATTCATATACCATTGAAAAGTTACCCCTGAATCAGCAGTCAATACATTTCCATTTTGAGTGATGACTGGTATATGCGGTGCCGGATTATTTATATAGCAGTTGTTGTATCTGAATGCTTTTGGATTGCTGGCTCCGGTATTAAAACTCCAGATGGTATTTCCGGAAGGATCAACTTCATATACATTGCCGGCAGTAGCGATACACACAAGCATGTTTCCATTAGGCAATTGTTGTGAATTTCCCATGTTGGATGTATAGCCATTGCAGGTATGACGCAATGTGTATGATGCAGGAGTAAAAGCCTGACCTGATGTGATATTGTAATTATAACCGTTAACAGGAGGGTTCACCTGGTCAACATAAGACTGATTATTATTGGTACCGTTATTATTAAACCCAACAAGATAACCTGCATTTGGAACACCTTCAGGAATCCAGTGTGCATCATGTACAACATTTATTATCTGTGCTCCGGATGCACTGTAAGCACCAGGACGTCCCCACCGGTAAAGGAGATCACCTCCTTTACCTGAATTACCACCTGCATGCGAAGCTGCCTCTGCAGTGGTAGTGCTGTGATCAATTACATAAATCTCATCTAAATTATGGGAGCTGAAACTTATCTGATCAAGAATCGGATTATAATCAACGCCATTCATGTGCATCCAGTCTTTTGTAGCGTTGTAGTTAATATTTAATAGTTCAGGATGATTTACAATAGATGAATGATAATTGGCTTTTAAAGAATCCACGTTTTGAACCAGATGATCCCATGCATGCCATTCCCATACAATTGTTCCCGTTGTAGTACCGGTTGGTTGCACTTCAATTATCTTATCAGGCCACATCTCATTGAAAAATGTGTTACATCCTGCAGCAGCAACTTCGGCAGCACTTTTCCGTTCATAGGCAATCATGAGCACGTTGCCGTTAGGCATGGGGCATATGTCATGATGCGTGCAATAAGCAAGCGTTGAATAATCAAAGTCCCATGTAATAGCTCCGCTCCAGTCCACCCGCTGTACCTTTCCACAGATGGGACCTCCGGTAAAAGAGTTACCTGATTTAGCCACTGTGCGGTAAAGCGTTCCGCCAGGCTGCAGATAAGAAGAATAACAGGTTTTTTGATTCGTAGTGAATGTCCATGTTTTAAAAACAGTGCTGTTAGTGTCAATCAATTTTGCTGTGGTTCCCTGCATGGTGGCATACAGCGTATAATCACCCCACTGTTGCGCTTTCGCGTTAAGCGAAAAAATTAGTGGTAGAATTAAGAGAGCAGTCTTAAATAGCTTAATTGGATTTTTCTTGTTCATAGAGGAATTTTGTGCGTGAAATGAATTAACATCTGTAAGATGTTAAATTTATGTAAAGGTTTAACAATGCGCGAATTTAAAAAAACAGAGGAGATTTACTGATGAAATGAGGCTGGATTTGAGGTATATCGGGTAAGTAATGAGGAAAGTGGTCAATCTAATACATACCACTTACTGTCATCATCTATTGAATAAGAATTTCCATTACTCATTTCATGGACCTGTTTGCCATTCGCAGGATTTACAAAACTTTTTTTCTCATAAACTCTGATATCGTTATTTTCTCTTGTTAGATACAGGATCAATGCATTGAGGGTAGGAGGGATGTCGTGCAACCCTTGATCATCAGATTCTCTTACAAATGCTCCGCTCATAATTTTTATTTTTATAAATCTATAAAAAAATTATGCCGCAAATCAACGGTTCTCAAAAAACGTTAGTTAATATCATTTAATGCAGATTACTGTAGCACAAAATTCTTTATCGGTGTCTGTATCCCTTCAAAAATACTCAGCACTCTTTCATCATTGGTGTCTGTAATAAATAATTGTCCGAAAGTGTGGTGGCTTACTAAGCTCATCAGCTTGTTCACTCGTTTATCATCCAGCTTATCAAAAATATCATCCAATAATAAAATAGGTTTCAAGCCTCGTGCATTTTTTAATAATTCAAATTGTGCAAGCTTCAAAGCAACCACTACTGATTTCTGTTGGCCTTGTGATCCAAAACGTTTTGCCGGATGTCCATCAATCTGCATGATCAAATCATCTTTGTGAGTTCCTGTTGTAGTGTATTGTAACAAACGGTCACGTGTAAATGCGCGCTTTAGTTGTTCTGCAAAATCTCCCTCGTGTAAATGAGTGTCATAAGTTATTCTCACTGTTTCGGTTTCTCCGCTAATTGTTTTGTAAAAATCAGTAAACAAAGGAGCAAATTCATTTACAAAACGATTGCGTGTTGCATAAAGTTTAATTGCATAGCTCACCAATTGCTCGTCCCAGATTTGCAGTGAGCTCTCATCAGCATTATTTGATTTGCTCATTTGTTTCAGCAATGCATTTCGATGCTGAAGAATTTTTTGATAGTTTGTTAAATCATCCAGATAAACTTTATCATACTGGCAAATGATGCTGTCCATAAATTTTCTGCGTTCCTCACTACCGCCCGTAATCAACTCCTGGTCAACAGGAGCTACCATCACTACTGGTAACAAACCAATATGTTCTGCCAGGCGGTTATATTCTTTTTGATTTCTTTTAAAAATTTTTTTCTGACCTTGCTTCAGCCCGCAAAAAATATCTTCTGTATTATTATTTAAGGAAAATATTCCATGAATAGTAAAAAATGATTGATCATGCTTTATATTCAAACTATCTGTTGCATTAAAAAAACTTTTACACATGCAGAGATAATAAATTGCGTCCAGCACATTTGTTTTTCCCTTACCATTAGAACCTGTAAAGCAATTGGCCTGTGGAGCGAACTCAAATGTTGCTTCACTATAATTTTTAAAATTAAAAAGAGAAAGTTTCCGGATGTGCATCAGCTCTTAATTATTCCTTCATATAAATGGAGAGCAAATTTATGGAATTACAAATCGGGTGCATCTTATACGTATGAACAAACTAAATTTGAAAACAATGAACACACTTATGAAATTCAACTCACTTATGAAAAATGTCTCTTGTTTGCTGCTGACTTTATTTCTTACAGATTTTATTTCAGCACAGGAACTTAAGGTTATCAGCAATACGGAAATTAAAGAAGTAAAGCTTTACCAAAACGGGGCTATGCTTAACCGAACCGCTAAGGTTAGTTTGAATCCCGGTAATTATGAACTGGTGTTTGATGGGCTTTCTCCGTATATCAATCCGCAAAGCATTAATGTGAAAGGAATGGGAGATGCTGTGATGCTGAATGTTGCTTTTAAGCAAAACTATCTTAAGGATAAAATTAAATCCAAAGAAGTTGTTGAATTGGAAGTCCTTCTTGATTCGCTTAATTATAAATACCAGCAAACGTTAAATACCACTACAGTGTTACAGGAACAGCAAAATGTTTTGCTTGCAAATAAATCAATTGGCGGGGCCAATGTGGGAGTTACTGCTGCTCAATTACAAGCGATGATTGATTATTTCAGCAGAAAGCTGGCGGAAGTAAAAGACAAATTATTAGATAACAGTATCAAAGAGAAAAAACAAAAAGAACAAATTGAAAAACTAAAGAACCAATTGGCTGAGTTAAACAATAGAAAAAATCAGCCTTCGGGAAGTATAGTTGTAAACGTTGCCGTAAAAACAAAAACAAATGCAAGCTTTGATTTGAGTTATCTGATTGCCTCCAATGCAACATGGTATCCGTTTTATGATATACGTGCAAAGGATATCAATAGTCCTGTGGAATTAATTTATAAAGCTAAAGCAAGCCAAAATACAGGTGAAGACTGGAAGAATGTAAAATTGGTATTATCCACAGGCAATCCGCAGGAGGGAGGTGTGAAGCCGGAATTAACAACATGGTTCTTGAATTTTTATGAACCGCGACCAGTATATATGCTTCAAAAAGCTAATCGTCCTTCAGCAGCAGAAAGTAGAGAAGTGCCATCAACATCACCCGGTTTCAATGAGGATGCTAAGCAAATGGAATCAATTCCGGTACAGCTAAATCAAAATCAACTGAGCAGTGATTTTGCAATTGGTATTCCTTATTCTATTCTTTCAGATGGAGAAGAATACCAGGTGGATATTCAATCTTTCCAGTTGCCGGCATCTTATAGTTATGAAGCAACTCCTAAAATGGATGGTGATGCATTTCTTACTGCAAGGCTTACCGGTTGGGAAAATTTAAGTCTTACTCCCGGCTCAGCAAATATTTATTTTGATGGTGCTTATATTGGTGAATCCTATATCAATCCAGGAGAAACTGAAGATACACTTACGCTTTCCCTAGGTCGTGATAAGCGGATTAATATAAAACGTGAGAAGCTTAAAGAATTCAGCAGCACGAAATTATTTGGTGCTTATAAAGAACGTTCCTTCATGTATGAGATAACAATTCGGAATACAAAAAATACTTCAGCTGAAATTTTATTGCAGGATCAGATACCTGTTACGCAGAATAAGGAAATTGAAATAAAAGTTGATGAATTAAAAGGTGGTGATCACAACATAGAAAACGGAACTGTAAAATGGAAGTTAAAGCTGCAACCCAACGAAAGTAAAAAACTGCGTTTAGGTTTTACGGTTAAATATCCGAAAGGAAAACAAATAGCGGGCTTGTAAATTTTTAAATCTATAATAAAAAAATAACGGTGTTACGGCACCGTTATTTTTTTACTCAAACTATGAGTTTATATTGACGCACTATTTCATGTTTTTGCAATGCTCCTGACATGTTTTTGCATGATCTAGGTGGTTGCGGAGTGCGGGAAGTGTAGCGGCAGCCCATGCTTTGATATCAGGATCAGTGGCATCATTTGATGATTTTTCAAATTTGTCTATCGCATCTTTATGTCCGTCCACCATTGCATCACAATAGTCTTTATCAAAGTCATGTCCTGATTTATCAGCCAACTTTTTCATTTTCTCCTGTCCTTCTTCGGTAGCGGAAGTTGGAATAGTAATAGTTTTCCTTGCTGCAAGTTCCTTTAATTCATTCATTGTTTTGGTGTGCTCATCCACCATCATCTTACCTAAATCTTTTGTTTCTTGCATCGTGGCTTTTTGTTGTGCAAGATTACCCAGATCAATTTCCATCAGGTTAATTTCTGCAGCATTCACTAAAAATTGTGCATCTTTTTCCTGTGCATTGTTATCCATCTTGGCTTCATTGTGTTCTTCTGCAACTTCTTTAGTGTCTTCCTGCTTATTGTTATTGCAGGCTGTTAAACCGATAAAAAATGTAAAGATTATTCCTGCATCCAGTAAAACTTTACTTAAATTGTTTATTGTTTTCATGTTGAATTTTTTAATGTTTAATTCCACAGTTTTAAAAAACGTGCCAATCAGAAGGGATAACCAATGGCTATGTTCAAAATTAAATTATCACTTCTCCATCCAGCATTTCCCCAATCCATTTGGTTAAGCACCCACCGGTCTTTTTTATCAAGCCATGGTTTTTTAAGCGGTGTTGCAAGATCAAAACGCAGCACAAAAAATGAAGCATCAATTCTTAGTCCTACTCCAGTTCCTACAGCCATCTCATCTACAAAACGGGAAATAGCAAATGGTGTTGAAGTGGTGTCAGGATTGCCTTTGAGTAACCAGACATTACCGGCATCAATAAATAATGCACCTTTTAACATGCCAAAAAGATTGCAGCGGTATTCTGCATTTGTTTCCACTTTAATATCTCCACCGCGTTCAAGAAATGCAGTCTGGTTATCATCACTCTGTTGATAAATTCCAGGACCAAGTGAATTAATTTTAAATGCACGAACGCTGTTAGGTCCGCCACTGAAAAATTGTTTGATGTATGGAAGTGTAGAAGAATTTCCATACGGTTTTCCAATGCCGGTATAAAATCTTATTGCAATTTTATTTTTGTTTTTAAAATTGAAATAATTTCTTGCATCAACAGTCAGCCTTGCGAATTGCGAATAAACAGCACCTGCAATTTCATGCGGATTTTCAGATGATGCTTTTCTTCCTGTTCCGATTTGTTTAGCAAGCGAAATAAAATTTCCGGCTGTTTCAGCAGTGGTATTAAAATAAAACTGGTTCTGTTGTTCAGGTATTACCTGCTCATTAAATGTAAATGAATAAGTAGCCCCGGCAATAAATTGTTCATCATAGCTTTTTTTGAGAAAAGGATTTTTTTCCAGCAATGCTAAAAATTCAGGTGACTCATTAGCAATTGAAGTCAGATTAATATTTACCAGATTTAATTCATGATCCTTCTTAATGTTTTCTTTCCATTTATATCCATACTGAAACTGGAACGAACGCAGGTTAAAATAATTTACACGGCTCAAATAATTATATCCCAATGCAAACTTTGTTTTTGGAAGATAATACCCATCCTGCTTTTTTAACCTGAATGGAACAATGAAACCCGGAACATATAACTCAGCTTTAGGATTTATTTCAAACGAATACAATCCTTTGTACTTACCTGTAAATTGCGTTTCAACAGATCCACCCAGCGTAAGATTGAAAAGTTCTGCACCATTAAATGTATTTCTGTTTCTGTAATTTACATTGAGGCGTGGACCAATAAAATCATTAGACTTTGAAACCAGATCAATCTCCGATCTGAATGTACGTTTAGGCATTGGTGTAAGTAAAACAAGCGCATTTAAAAATCCGGGATTAGCAGTATCGCTCTCAAAAAATTTTACATTCACGAATTTATAATTACCCATTGTCATCAGGCGGTTCAGCGTTTGATTGTGTCTTCTGCGGGAGTATATATCATTTCTCCTGAAAAAAACCGACCTGGCAATTACACTAAAACGGATCTTTTTTTCTTTGTATTTGAACAGAACCTCATCCACCGTCATTGTATCTTTTATGACTTTCTGCCTTTCTTCTTCCAGTGAATAATCTGCATCTACTGAAATATCATTTATCCTGTAGATCAGCAATGCCTGGTAAGGAGTTTCTTCTTTTATTGATAATTCAAGTATTACAGATTTATCAGCATCCGAGCTGTCAGCTTTGAATAACAAGTAATCAGGATTAAAATAAAAATATCCATTTTCCTTTAGCACAATATCAATGCGTTCACGCTCTTGTTTCAACACATCAAGATTGTAATTGTCACCCGCTTTAACCAGTGATTTCTTTAGCGATTCGCGGATTAACTCACTCATCATATCATCCTCAGCAGGAAAAATGATCTCCTTTATTTTATAAGGCTGATGCACATGACAAGTGTATTGAACCCGTGCAGTTTTCTTTTTTTCTACAACCTTAAACTCTGTGGCGCTTTTAAAAATTCCGATATTAAAAAGTTTTGCATCAATAAACTTTGCTGTTTCACCGGGCTTCACAGAGCTTAAATAAACGGGAGGTTCTCCCTGTTTCTTCAACCAGCTTCTGAATCCTTTTTTCTTTGTTGGATTACCTGCTACATAATACATCCATAATTTCGGACGGCTGGCTAAAAACTTTTTATTGGGTTTCGGACGAACAGCTTTATTTGCTGCTTCAATGATTGGTTTTTTCTTTTTTATTTTCTGATGCGATTCCAGCTTTATATCAGCACCTTTATATAATTTTTCGTTTTCAGGAACATATTTCAATCCTGTGCACGAAACTGCGAACAGACATAACACGATGAAAAAAAATTTAATTCTGACCGGCTTCATTACTTCCTGGATCTTTTAATTTCTCTTTTTTGTTTACCATTTTTTTAGGTCGTTTGAAAAAATCTTTCCACCTGTCAAAATCACGTGTATAGAGTACACCACCGCCTGTTTCAGTTATCTGTCCTTCCATTGCACCTTCATATTGATTATGCCTGAAACCTTTCAAACGGTATCTTCCATCCTCAGTTAATTTATATTCTACAACAACATCACCGGTTATGTCACTGGCATTATTTTGTTTTGCACGATCACCTTCCACATCAATGCTTCCTCCCACTTGTACTTCAACCCGCTCATTCAGTAATTGTTTTCGCAAACCAATCTCCACTTCTGTTCTTCCCTGAGCTGATCCTGTTGAGAAATCTTCATAGGATTGTACATCAAAATTTAATTCAACACCAGGAATAAATTTAGAACCGAGCTGGTTTAATTGTGCTGAAAGAAATTTACTTACACTGTTTCTCGCAACTGTGGCAGTTCCGCCACCCGCTGTTTCAAGAGGGTTTTCCTGTATAAACCTGTTGAGCACTAACAATGCAAAAACCTGTTTGTTTAGCGCAGAAGGATCTTCATTCAGCTGAATTAATCTGGCATTAACAGTTCCGCCCATTGCACCTTTTTCCTCTTGTGGAAGTTCGATTGCAAAATTTATTTCAGGTTTTAATAACGGACCTGTCATTTTTAATAAAACATTAAAAGGCAAACGCTGACGATATACATTCCTTTCAGCATCACTCAAACCGCCCACCTGGTCAGCAACCAAATCAGCAGGCGAAGTTCGGATGCTGTAAATGGCTGTGATATTTAAATCTGCATCCATCACATCACCATTCCATGTAATGGTGCTTCCGGGTTGAATTTTAAATTGCTTTTTAATGATTGATTGTAATGTAACAAGATAACTTCCATCTGTAAGTTCGTAGCCACCGGTAAGACTGATTTTACCACTTGGATCCAACGCAAACGTGAGTGCTGCATTTCCTCTCACAACCAATGAGTCTGATGTAGATGGATCAATAAGTAATCTTAAAGTTGCTTTATCATCCACCTCAATATTGGATGAAATATCAAATCCTTTCAGCTGTGTTTTTTCTTTTTCCACTTCTTCATTGCGTGTAATAATGCGATGGAAGGCTAATGAGTCAACAAATAAAACAACATCTTCACCCTTATCTGTTGTTAGTTTTTGTTCGGGCACAGCAAATGTAAAATTGGATCCTTCTTTTAATTTAACATTGGATGTTACTACAGGTAAATTCATAGTGCCGCCAATTTTAATGCGGCTGTCAATAATCATTCTTCCATAGTAAAGTTTATTGTCTTCCTGTGTTGTATTAAACACCATGAAATCATTGGTGCTTAAATCCAGGTTAAATCTGTAATTGGCGAAATGCGTCATGTTTACTGAACCGTCAATAACTGCGGAATGTCCATCCTGGTCAAATACCGTAAAAGAAGAAAAATAAACTCCGTCTGATTTTATTTTCAGCGTTTCATTGGTAAAATGCAACCTGTTATTCAATGCAACCGGATTTGCATAAACATTGACTAATGTTAATGATCCATTAATATCAGGATCACTGATAGTACCTTTAATAATAAACTTACCGCGTATATTCCCATCAGCATCTTTAACCTGACCAAATGAAAAAGCTTCAACGGTTTTCATAGAGAGCGATTGAATGTCAGTATTAAAATTAAGTGCATTGGTTGAATCCTTTGTTATCATATAACCATCCAGATTCAATTCATTACCTGCTCCGCTAAGCTTTGCATTGACATCAAATTTTTCTCCTGAGGGATTGCTTGCTTTTACAGCGAGGTTACCAACATTGATTTGCCGGATTGCAAGGTTGTTTATGGAGGCATCAGCAATTATTCCGTAAGTTTTATTTATCCTTTTCAATAATACATCTGCATTTACTATACCTGCAACTAAATTGGTGTCCTTATCAATGATATGCGAAACATCAGCAAGTTGAAAGCTCTTTATCTTAATGCTTAAATCATCATTGAACCTGTTGTTTACAGAAGTTACCGTCACATTCTGATCAGAGCGGGAGAGCGATAAGTTATGAATCAATAAACCATCATTGCCTGCCAGCAGATAATTATCCTTTGCTATATTCCATTGCTGATTGGCGAGATAAAATTCGCTTCCCACTATAATTTTATAGTTTGCAGCTTCTTTAGTAACACTTGTCTGCACAAGCAGTTTTTTATTCTTGTTGTCATCAATTGAAGAAACATTTATAGTAACTGATTTATCCTTGACCGCTCCTTCCACAGTAAAATTTTCGAGGCGAACCTGTGCTGCAGAAACCTGTTTACATGTTAACATATAACTTAATTTCTGATCATCACCATTGACATCAAGATTCAGATTTCGAATTGCAGTGGAAGCGTAAACAAGATTGTTAATATTTGCTTTTACGCTAAGCATTTTTTTTTCGCTGTCAAAATTTCCTGTTATCACGCCAGGTTCAAATTCAGTGAGCAATGGAAAAAAAGCGGATATCACAGGATGGTTATGTAATTGAATTTCTAAATTTAATTTTTGTGGCTGAGCTGATCCACCTTCATTGGTTTCTAATACAGGAAAATACTGGTTGAAATAATTTTTTATTTCTTTCACCAAATCGCCAGGAGCAAAAGTGCCGTTGTACTTAATACCTATCAATGCACTGTTAATGGTATATTCACTTCGTCTGCTCTCATTGATAGACGCAAACATTACTGAATCCAAAACATATTTCTCGCCATTTTTTGTAACTATAATTTTTGTAATGCCAGCATTGCCATTGATGGTATTCATATCACCACCTTTTAAATCAGTTACAGCAATCAGACCTATGCGGATATCTTCATCGGTTAATTTGAGATTTTTTAAATCAGCTCCCTTCAAATCAAGTGTAAACTTATATTGCTCTTCTCCTTTATTTAAATTAATCAGTCCGGCAAAATCAAAAGCTGCATTGGAATCATTCAGACTTATTTTTCCATCAAACTCTTGTCCTCTCACTTTTCCATCAATAGTTAATGCGTGATAATTATATTGATT
>JANLUX010000082.1:0-1680 GCA_031363705.1 Bacteroidota bacterium | reverse complement strand
TATCAATCTTCAATTGTTTTAATTCTTCATAATGATTTTGTGAGATTACGGAATGACGATCAATATGCCTTGGTTTTTCAATCACCCAATCATTAACGTGTTTCTTTTCAAAACGACATGTATTGCAGATCCAGCCCGGTTTTCCGTCAGGTGTATCTTCAATTTCACCATACACATCTTTACGTCCTGTTACACGCAATACATTTTCACCACTTAACCATAACGCAACTCTTCCACAACACTTATCACAATCACGATGAGCATCCATTGGCTTGGTAAACCAAACACGTGATTTAAAACGAAATGTTCTGTCTGTTAAAGCACCTACAGGGCAAACATCAATCATGTTGCCGCTCATTTCATTGTCAACTGCATTTTGGATATAAGTAGAAATTTCAGAAACATCACCACGGTTAAGTACCCCATGTACACGACCCGGACAAAGTTGGTCTGCAACTTTCACACAGCGATAACAAAGTATGCACCGGTTCATGTGAAGCTTGATCTTATCACCAATATCAATTATTGAAAATTCTCTTCGCTTGAATTCGTAACGGGATTTTGCAAGCCCGTGTTCGTAGCTCAAATTCTGTAAATCGCATTCTCCAGCCTGGTCACAAATAGGGCAATCAAGCGGATGATTTATTAAAAGAAATTCAACAACACCGGCACGTGCTTCAAGAAGTTCAGGAGAAGTAATTCCTTTTACTTCCATTCCATCCATCACCGTTTGGCGGCATGACGGAACAGGCTTTGGCATCGGACGTGGATCTTTATCAGATCCTTTTGTAACATTTACAATACATGTTCGGCAATAACCGCCACTGGTTTTTAATTTTGAATAATAACACATTGCCGGAGGAACAATTTCTCCACCAATCATGCGTGCTGCATTCAGAATTGTTGTTCCATCGGGAACTTCTATCGTGTGATTATCTATGGTAACTTTTGGCATTTAAACTAATTGTTGTTTGTTATTCTGCTTTCCTTGATTCAGGATCAAGAAATATTACCTCAATTCCATTTTCAATTTGATCATATTTTCCATCCCACCATTTTTTATTTTTAGTTTCCGTAACACTGATTTTACTAATTCTCTTGATTGGATTATACCCATTTTCATATCCTTCAGTCACGACCAACAAATCTGAAGGATATTCTTGTAATGTTTCAATTAATTGTTTAACAGTCATTGGTTAAATTTCTTGTAATTGATTCAATCTGTAATAATGCTTCACATCTTTTATTGAAGAAGGATTTTTTACATAATCTTCAAATTCACTTCTGAAATGTCGGATTGCAGCCGCCACAGGCCATGCCGCAGCTTCTCCTAAAGGACAAATTGTTTTTCCTTCAATCTTGCTCTGAATATCCCAAAGCAAATCAACATCGCTCAAAGTGCCGTGGCCATCTAAAATTTTATGAAGGATTTTTTCCATCCAACCAGTTCCTTCTCTGCAAGGAGAACACTGCCCGCAGCTTTCGTGATGATAGAAACGAGTGAAGTTCCAGAGATTTTTTACAATGCTGGTGTCTTCGTCCATCACAATAAAACCACCGGAGCCTAACATTGTTCCTGTGATAAAACCTCCATCTGCTAAACTTTCATAAGTCATCAAACGAGGTTCGCCTTTTGCAGTTTTTAAAATTAATTCTGTTGGAAGAATAGGAACTGATGAA
>JANLUX010000050.1:0-4946 GCA_031363705.1 Bacteroidota bacterium | reverse complement strand
GGAGGAAATGGCGTTCCTGTTGCCCCGGACATTAAACGAAATGTATATACACAGATGCATGTTTATCCGGGACCTGGCTTTTATTCTATTTATTTTGAAGATGGAAATTATAATGCGGGTATTCTGAATATGCCGGGTTCGGTGAATGTTCCTTATCGTGTGCAATCGCTGCTTGTAATTCCGCCCGTTTTTATTAATAATCATTCCGTTCAGTTTGTGCAGATGCCCTCTTTTAAGGCTGCCCTTAACCATCCTTATTTGCATAATGTTACGGCTTATGACCCGGATGGGGATTGCCTGAGTTATGAAATGGTTGCTGTATCACCAGGCTATTCATTACCGCAAGCTCCAAATACTTTTAATATTGATTCCATCAATGGAGAAATTACCTGGGATTATCCTGTTTTATCCGGTGAATATGTGCTGGCTGTTAAGATAATTGAATGGAGATACGGCATGCAGATCGGTTATGTAATTCGATATTTTTATGTAAATGTGATTGCTCAACAACCCCCAACATTTATTTTTAATGGTAATGGCAGCTGGCAGGTAGATGCAAATGGAAATTATGCTTATATATTAACTGCAGGCGACACATTACAGTTGAATTTAATTTATACAGATTCTCTCAGCTGGTCATTTGATTTGAATGCTTACAGCGAAACATTTTTTTTGAATGACTCAGCTTCTTTTTCAAAAACAGTTTCGTGGTCTTCCGTAAATGCCATTTACGAATGGATGCCTGCTGTCACAAGTATCCGGTCGGCTCCTTATGTAGTTACTTTTAGAGGTTCTTCGGTGTATTCTTCGGGCACCCTCCCCATAACAAGTGATATAACTGTACTGATCTATGTGCTGGATGCCAACACCACACCTTGTTTTATTACATCATCTGTTGAAGAAAATTCAAATGGAAATCTCAATCAGGATATTACACTTTATCCCAACCCATCTTCCACTACCTCCACCATTAGCGCCCCCACCTTCACACACTCCACTTTATCCCTTTATGACATCACAACCCGCCTCTTATTGCAACAAGCATTTAACGAGCAGGCAACCCTTGATGTGAGTGCACTAAAGGCAGGGATGTACGTGGTGGAAGTGAGGGATAAGGAAGGTATAAGTACGAAGGGAAAGGTGTTGAGAGAGTAAAAAAAATGAGGCAGAGTCCCCGAAATGGAAACTCTGCCGAAACAAAACAATAGCCTACATGCCCGCTTTTTACATTGGTTTCGCACTCACATTCATATCCCGCACGCAAACATATTTTCCGTCACGTTTTTCGAAGTATGACATATAATATCCCTTTTTCACTTCCGTACCTGCCGGGTTAAGTTCTGACCATGAACCGATTTCCAGAGCCATATTTCCTTCTGCAAACAGGTCAACCACTTTATACACATTGGTGTTTCCTGTTGTGTCTTTTGCCAATCGCTGTGCAACGCTGTCCCTGATAGCTGCTTTGCCCATGGTGGGCTCAGCGTTGCGATTATAATTAACGGCATCTTCGCTGTAATAGGCTGCCACACCATCAGCATCTTTGGCTTTTTCAGCTGAGGCATAAGCGTCTTCCATTTTCTGAATTTCAACCTTTAGTTTTTCCAGGTCAACAGATTCAGGCGCTTTAGCAGGCGGAGTACAGGAAGCAAGTAACACGCTGGCAATTACGCAAAGGGTGTTAAATTGATTTTTCATTTTCATAAGTTTTAAATTAGTTTATAGTTTATGCAATAATATATATAATCGGTTGAAGGCGAAATTTTCATTATCAAATTTTTACTCGTCAGGGCTATGATTTACTTACTCTATAACAATTTTTTTTCTTCTTATTACTCCCCAGTTGGTTCTGAAAACAATTCCTGCATCAGGGTGTGGACGTAGGTTAGCAAATGGACTTATGCTTATTGCAAATTCGGATATGAAAGTATCAATGTATATTCAAGAGCAACTCCAAGGTATTGATACCTTTCAACATTTCCCAGTTCGTGGTTATAACTTGCATTTCCAGCGCATATCCCTGCCTGGTAAATGCCTCTCAATGCTTTTCTGTAATCTTTGCCTTTGCCAAACATCAATGCATTGTTTACAATATATGAAAATGAATTGTCCATCAATTGGAGTGAGGTTGAATAATTCTTTTTAAAAACAATATAATTTGATTTTTTAAAACCATAGGCCAGTCCCCAATCCATCCCATATAAATCAATTGTTTTTGGAACGAATGAGTAGGAAATTCCAAAATATCCAAACAACAAATGTTGTTTTTTAACCACGCTGTCATTCTGTGCAAAACAATTTGAGCAAATAAAGATAAGCATAGTAAGAAAGGCCGCATTGCTGAGGTGTTTCATTAATGCTGTTGATTGTCTTTAACCATGTTTAAACGGATTGGCAGATTAACAGGATGGAGTTGCACAAGGCACGGTTACATATTTCGCACCCTTCACTTATGGAAACTTTCTGTAAATTCTTGTGCGCGTAAGGCAACGAATAAATGAAACTTTATTTCCTCTTAAGCTAATACCCATTCGATAATCGCGTTTAATATCCATTGCTTATCTTAATTTGCTTAACCTCTAATAAAAAACGTTTGTCAAATTCTTCGACCATTTTTATCAAGCGCTTTGAATACTTCTTCCCACGAAACTATTTCTCCTGTTATACCTTCTTCAATCATTTTACCGAAAATAATATCCTCGGTTAACTCATCAGAAAGAAAACGGATTTTAATGCCCATCTTTTTAAATAGCTTGGTATAAAAACTTTTGTCTTTGTCTCCGGGAATTGAAATAACAGCGTTTGCCATTTTATAATCATTTAAACAAAAATAACTATTTGTCTTTTGGATACTACATATTCCTCCTGTACTGTCCTCCAACTTCAAAAAGCGAATGAGTAATCTGTCCCAATGAACAATACTTGGAAACTTCCATAATACTATCAAACATGTTTTTATTATGGATAGCAGTTAGCTGCAAATCGCGAAGCAGTTGAGGTGATTTTGATTCATTGCGTTTGTGCAGGTTTTGCAACATTGCAATCTGGTATTCTTTTTCCTCAGTAGTTGCACGTATTACTTCCTTCGGCATAATGGTGGGCGAACCTTTGCTGCTTAAGAAAGTGTTTACACCAATAATGGGATACTCACCTGAATGTTTTAATGTTTCATAATACAAACTTTCCTCCTGTATTTTACCCCGCTGATACATGGTTTCCATTGCACCTAACACACCGCCACGTTCAGTGATACGGTCAAATTCAGTAAGCACTGCTTCTTCCACAAGGTCTGTTAACTCTTCAATAATAAATGAACCCTGCATCGGGTTTTCATTTTTAGCGAGACCTAATTCTCTGTTGATGATCAGTTGAATTGCCATTGCCCTGCGAACACTCTCTTCTGTTGGAGTGGTGATGGCTTCATCATAAGCATTGGTGTGAAGTGAATTGCAGTTGTCGTAAATCGCATACAATGCCTGCAACGTTGTGCGTATATCATTAAAATCAATTTCCTGCGCATGTAATGAGCGACCGGAAGTCTGTATGTGATACTTCAGCATCTGGCTGCGTTCATTAGCCGCATACTTCAGTTTCATTGCCTTCGCCCAAATCCTTCTTGCTACACGTCCGATCACTGAGTACTCAGCATCAATTCCATTACTGAAAAAGAAACTAAGATTAGGAGCAAACTTGTTGATGTCCATTCCACGGCTTACATAATATTCCACGTAAGTGAAACCATTAGCCAATGTAAATGCAAGCTGTGTAATAGGATTTGCACCGGCTTCTGCAATGTGATAACCGCTGATAGAGACTGAATAAAAATTACGGATGTTGTGCTGAATAAAATATTCCTGCATATCACCCATCAATCGTAAAGCAAACTCAGTGCTAAAGATGCAGGTGTTTTGTGCCTGGTCTTCTTTTAAAATATCTGCCTGCACAGTGCCACGAACAGCAGCAAGTGTTTGCGTTTTTATTTTTTCATATACATCTTTTGGTAACACCTGGTCGCCTGTTGTACCAAGCAACATCAATCCCAAACCATCATTTCCTTTTGGTAATTCTCCCTGGTATTTGGGTCGGTTATCTTTTTCAAATGTTGAGTTTAACTTTTCAGTGATTTCTTTTTCTAATCCATTTTGCCTGATATAAATTTCGCATTGCTGATCAATGGCAGCATTCATAAAAAACCCGGTAAGCATTGCTGCAGGTCCGTTGATGGTCATGCTCACTGATGTTTTCGGATCAGATAAATTAAAACCGCTGTATAATTTCTTTGCATCGTCTAAGCAACAAATGCTCACACCGCTATTGCCAATCTTTCCATAAATATCAGGACGGTAATCAGGATCATGACCATATAATGTTACCGAATCAAAAGCGGTTGACAAACGATGTGCAGGCATTCCTAACGACACGTAATGAAACCTTCTGTTAGTACGTTCAGGTCCGCCTTCACCGGCAAACATTCTTGTTGGATCTTCACCTTCACGCTTAAAGCGAAACACACCGGCAGTGTATGGAAATTCACCGGGAACATTTTCTTCCAGAATCCATTTCAGCAATTCTCCCCATGCTTCAAACTTTGGCAGGATAACTTTTGGAATTTTTGTATGACTTAAAGTCTCTGTAAAATTTTCAATCCTTAATGTTTTTTCGCGCACTTTAAATTCAAGAAACTCCTCCTGGTATGATTTCACCTTTGCAGGGAAGTCTTCGAGCAACTTACGGTTCTGTCCATCTAACTTTAATTCAAGTTGTGAGTAGTGAGAGCGGAGTAGAGTTATTAAATTTTCTGATTTGTTATTGGAAGATTCAATTACTGAAATGGATAATTGCAACGCAAAAAGTTTTTGTGCGATAGCAGATTGTTCCTTCACCCACTTTTTATAAGCACGGTTGTTTTCTGAAATCTCTGCGAGATAACGTGTGCGTTGCGGAGG
>JANLUX010000394.1:0-6237 GCA_031363705.1 Bacteroidota bacterium | reverse complement strand
CATTTACGATATCACAAAACTACGTGTTTGAATTATTCCCGGTCAAAGCCGGAAATTTCTTGAAATATTAAAGCTGAACCTGAATCCTCCTTTTGTCCATGAATCAGTAGTGTTGGTAATAAGTTCCCGTTCTATAATTCCTGCAGCATTGGTCCACATAACGCTGAACACATGTCCACCAGTTTCTATTTCAATACCTGCACCCAGCGAATTATAAAAACCATAATCATTATCAATTTTTCTCAAATCAGAAAAATTGTAAACGTAATCAGCTATAAAAGCCATGCTGCGTGTAAACTTAAATCGCCCTGCCACACCCAATGCAAAAACGGTATTATCATCAATAGGATTTTCAACAAAATTGCGGTGAACCATAGCAGGAACCACTTCCATTGAGAGCTTTGAAGAAAACTTGCGGGCAATGATTGCCTGAGCAACATAAGTAATCCTTCTTAGTTGTTGTTTCAATGCAGGATTTGAATCATCTGCTTTTTTAAACAATCCTGCCGCATCATGTTTTGGGGTGTAAGCAAGGCTTCCGAAAAGTGTTATGGAAAAAGGAATTTTATTATCTGTGGTTTGATGAAGCAACCTGTACTTTAAAAGCCCTTCAAGATTTTCCTCCAGCTTTGAGCGTGACAAACCAATTGTTAAAGCATCACTGATGCCATACTCAAACGCAATTCGAATATCCGTAGAGTTATCAAATCCATAAAAATTATGAGCGTTGCCTCCGCTCTTATCCCCCACAGCACCAAAACGATGAGCTACTCTGAAATCCAAGGTGCGTTTATGTACGGTTTCATTGCTCTGCATATTAATGATGCGTGTGGTTTTAAATGTTGCTGATACTTTTTGTCTGGTCGGCACCTCATCATTCAGCAATGAAGTTATGTCGTAGCTGCTGCTGTCCTTTTCATTCTGCGCATAGGTTGAAGTGTAAAGCAGTGATAGCATTATCAATGAATAGATTTTTTTCATGCTTCTATTTATCTTTTTTATAAGGAACATAATCAGCGTTTATTTTCACCTCAATTACCTCTGCAATATTTGACATCATTATTTTCGGGATGGTGATGTTATGATCTTTTACCGTCACGTTAAATGCTGAAGTGATATTAAATTTTCCATCTTTAATAATCAATTTTCCTTTTCCGGTGTGTTGCTGATCCACTCCATGAATATTAAAAACACCTGTTGCAGTAATTTCATAAGTGCCATCTTTCGTCCAGTCAATGGTTTCATTTATCTTACCTTTAAAGCCTGAGTTTGGATATTTATCACTCTCAATATATTTCTCATTAAAATGTTCCTGCATCAATGCTTTCTTAAATTGAAAAGTGCGTATCGGCACATTAAAAGCAATTTCATTATTTGAAATATTTAATACAGATGTCATGCTTTGCGAGCTTGCCGCAATATCTTCAACAGGAGTATAAGAATAAAAGGATGCTTTTGCTCCCTGAGCAAGATAGATGGGTTGTGCAATGCATCCAAATGCTGCACCAATGATCAGGAAAACTAATATCAATAATGTTTTCATGGTTTTATTTCTTTGAATTTAATTTTACTTGCATTGGAGTGCGCCCTGGTCAAGCCATGAATTGAGTTTTGCTAAATCAGGTGGAAGCAATGAATCTCCCTGTGGCATGTGATCAGGGTGACTTACCGGAAGATTAATCCTGTATTTCATCGCATCCTTTTTGGTAAAAACTACACTGTAATCAGTAAATACAAAAGGAGCGGAACCACCTGTTACATGACAACCGGCAACAGCACATTTAGTTTCAAAAACTGGTTTTATTTCATTGGAGTAATAAGTGGAGTCGCATGGTTTTGTTATTTCATCCGCTTTATCATTAAGACATCCGGAGAAACAATATATTATTAAGAGTAGCGTCACATAAATAATTACTGAACGGTTCATAAGCCTGCTGCTTTGGTTTGCCATTACAAAGTAAAACATTCTCATCATATCCAAATCTCTTTACTGAATGAAGAGAAAATTTTATCCATACGAAAAACAATTTTTTAATCAGGTAACATTTGCTACTTGTCGAATAATTATAACTTCAGTATTCAACATTTGGAATTTCACTGTAGCTTCGCACCTTACTCACATCATCTTGAAAAAAATTTTATTTCTTTTGTTACTTACGCTATGTTTTGGTTGTAAGCAATCCTCAAAAAAAAATTCTACCATAACTTCTGAAACAATGAACACACACGATGTACACTCATTTGCAAAGCCTGATGAGGCTGTAATAAAACATATTGATTTAACCCTCCGGGTTAATTTTCAGAAAAAAGAACTGGAAGGAAAAGCAATTTTAACCATTCACAATATTGCAAAAGGAAACAGCATTCATCTTGATACACGTGATCTCAATATTGCATCCATAACTTTGGATAATAACACCCCAACAACATTTGAATTGAAACCGGTAACACCTTTTCTCGGCAGTGAATTAATAGTTGCCATCAAACCCGAAACAAAAAAAGTAAATATTATTTACACCACTTCGCCCAACGCTGCTGCGCTGCAATGGCTGAACCCGCAACAAACTGCAGGTGGAAAAAATCCATTTCTTTTCACACAGAGCCAGGCTATACTTGCACGCACCTGGATTCCTCTGCAGGACAGTCCCGGAATTCGTTTTACTTATGACGCTACTGTGCATTGCCCTGCAACGTTGATGGCTGTGATGAGTGCAGAAAATGATACCGTTTTGCATCCTGATGGCGTTTATCACTTCCACATGCCTCAGCCAATTCCTTCTTATCTGATGGCTTTAGCGGTGGGAGATTTAAAGTTTCATAGCTATGATAAAAGAAGTGGCGTGTTTGCTGAGCCTGTTACATTGCCAAAAGCTGCCTATGAATTTGAAGACCTTCCGAAAATGATTGCTGCTGCTGAAGAATTATATGGTCCTTATCAATGGGGACGTTATGATGTGCTGGTGTTGCCGCCAAGTTTTCCTTTCGGAGGAATGGAAAATCCAAGAATAACATTTGCAACACCAACCATACTTGCTGGTGATCGTTCACTGGTTGCGCTTGTTGCACATGAGCTTGCACATAGCTGGAGCGGTAACTTAGTTACAAACGCGACATGGAATGATTTCTGGCTCAATGAAGGCTTCACAGTTTATTTTGAAAATCGTATTATGGAAAAGCTTTATGGAAAGGCTTACGCTGACATGCTGGTGGTGCTGAGCAAAGGCGAACTGGAACACACCATTGAAGATTTAGGCGCAACCAACCAGGATACACATCTTTATCTCAATCTGAAAGACCGTGATCCGGATGATGGTATGAGTGATATTGCTTATGAGAAAGGAAGATTTTTTTTAACCAGCATTGAACAAGCCGTTGGCCGTGAGAAATGGGATGCCTTTCTAAAAAAATATTTTACAGAGAATGCCTTTCACAGTATGACTACCGAAATGTTTTTAGCCTATCTTGATAAAGAATTGATTAAAGGAGACACAACACTTAAAAATAATTTACACATTCAAGAATGGATTTATGGTCCGGGCTTACCACCAAATTGCCCTGTTGTTACTTCTCCAGAATTAGACAAAGCAAAAGCGGCTGCAAATGATTTTCTGAATGGCACATCACCAGCAAAAATAAATGTACAGGGATGGACAACTCATCACTGGCTGCAATTCCTTCGCACATTGCCTGACAGTCTTTCACCTGATCACATGAAATTACTGGATGCACAATTTCATTTTACACAAAGTGGCAACTCAGAAATTCTTTGCGACTGGCTGCAACATTGCATCCATAGTAATTACACAGAAGCTGATACCACACTCGAACATTTTTTAATCAAAGTTGGCAGACGCAAGTTTCTAAAACCACTTTATACTGCACTCATTCAAACTCCTGAAGGTAAAAAAAAAGCAAAAAGAATTTATGCAAAAGCACGTCCGGGATATCATACAGTGGCAACAGCTACGTTTGATGAGATGCTGGGTGTGTCAAATTAAAGTGCAGAAAAAATTAACGATGTGTGTATTGGTTAGTTTTGTACTATAAGTTTTGACTTTGAAAAGTTTTTATGGCTTGTTGAAGCAAATCGCATGAGAAATTTTTACTATAAATTGTTTAGTTTTTTAATCAGTATGGTTGACATCTCAATGGTTTCAAACGCACAAATTCTCCAATGGGCAAAAGGAATTGGCGGTGCCGGTAATGAGAATGGCAATTCTGTTGCAATTGATGCCAATGGAAATGTGTATGCAACAGGTTACTTCACAGATACAGTTGACTTTGATCCAGGTACCATAACTAATAATTTAGTTCCCACAGGTTCATTTGATATGTTCGTTACTAAATTCAATTCATATGGAAATTTGGTTTGGGCAAGAAGAATAGGAGGGTATTCCCAAACGATTGGAAAATCAATTACAATTGATACGAGCAAGAATGTTTATATAACAGGAAGTTTTGAAGACACAGTTGATTTTGACCCTGGTGCAGGAATTTATAATTTAATAGGTGGAGTTGATGAGACTTTTATTTTTAAATTAGACTCTAATGGAGATTTTGTTTGGGCGAAAAAATTTAGTATTGGAAGTTTCAACATGGCAACAGACTACACGGGAAATGTTTACGTATGTGGCACTTTCGGTGGAATAGCGGATTTTGACCCAGGGCCAGGTATTTTTTATTTGACACCTGTTGGTGGCAATGATATTTTTATTCTCAAGTTGGATTTCAATGGTAATTTTGTTTGGGTGAAAGGGATGGGCGGAAATAATAGTGATTATGCCATCTCTATGGCAATAGGTGAAAATGGAAGTGTTTATACAACGGGGACTTTTCAAAGTACAGTTGACTTTGATCCGAATAGCGGAGTTTATAACATAGTGTCATCCAGTCAGGCGGATTTATTCATATCTAAGTTAGATTCCAATGGCAATTTTGTATGGGCAAAAAGTGTGAGCAGTACAGTTTTCTGTTACAGCCAAGGCATCGCAGCAGACATCAACGGAAACACTTACATAACAGGATTTTTTAGGGGAATAACAGATTTTGATCCCGGTGCCGGAACTTTCAATTTAACTTCCACTAATATTCCATATTCTGATATTTATATTTTAAGATTGGACTCTGCTGGAAATCTCGGTTGGATCAAAAGGATTGGGGGTTCTCATGAGGGATGGGGTAAGTCCATAGCAGTAGATTTTAATAAAAATGTTTATGTTACTGGATGGTTTAATGGTACCGCTGACTTTGATCCCGGGTCAGGAATTTATAATTTAACTGCTTCAGGAATCCATAACGTATATATTTCTATGCTGGATTCGAACGGAATCTTTAAAAGTGCAAAGTGTTTTAATGGAGATTATCAAGAAGGCAATTCGATCGCTGCGTATGGAAACGGAAATGTCTGCCTAACAGGTTTCTTTACCGATACTATGAGTCTTAATTCTTCAGGATTTTCTGATCTTATTTCTCATGGTGGAAATGATATTTTCATAGCCAAGTTTGGAACCACTAATTTGAATACCAAAGAAAATACGTTGAACAATAATCATGTTATTTTTCCTAATCCAGTCAGAAGTGATTGCTCTATTCTCGCTAAGGAATTTAATAATTCAACTTTAATACTTTGGGATATAACAGGCAGAGTCCTCCTCTACCAATCCTTCAATCAAAAAGCAGAACTTGATTTAAGCAAATATCAACCAGGTTTATATGTGGTGGAATTAAGAGATAAGGAAGGTAGAAGCGTTAATGCTAAACTGATAAAGCAGTAAAACACGAGTATTAAAAATGATTTGCAGCTTCAGCCATTGCCGCCAACAATTCCGGATTTTTTTCCAAACTGTTTCCTATCACAATTAAATCCGCACCAGCTTTAAAATTTGCAGCAACTTTTTCAGGAGTTCTGATTCCTCCTCCAACAATTAACGGAACTGTGATATACGCTTTGATTGCTTTTATCATTTCTTCACTCACCGGATTCTTCGCTCCGCTGCCTGCTTCCGCAAAAATTAATTTCATACCTAAAAATTCTCCTGCCAAAGCAGTGGCTGCCGCAATGTCCGTTTTATTTGCAGGAATTGGCAAAGTGTTGCTTACATACTGAACTGTGGTTACGTTACCGCTTTCTATTAAAAGATAACCGGTTGATATCACTTCTAACTTTCGGTCTATTAATAATGGTGCAGCTGTTACATGATGACCGATAAGCAGTTCAGGATTACGTCCGCTGATGAG
>JANLUX010000417.1:0-16119 GCA_031363705.1 Bacteroidota bacterium | reverse complement strand
GATCAATTTTAATTGACTTAAATACTAAGTGAAGCATGGCAGGATTCACAACCTTTGAGTTCACGGTAGAAATTTGAGGCTTGCCTAATTGAACAGGCTTTACAGCTGGATTTTTTGTCCTTTCATTAATAGTTGCAGTTTGTGGATCTGTGAGCTCTTCTTTCTGGCAGCTTACAATAAATAAAGAAGTTGTTGCAAAAAATGCGAAGCAGGTAATTGCACTTAACAATTGGCCGGATAATGATTTAGTTGTTTTCATTTTGTTTGGTTTTTAATTTGTTTAATTTATTTGTGATTTGATTTGCCAAAACTATATTCACCTGTTTCATATCTAAAGCACAGATGAGCAATCTGCATAAACGGCTGAGCAATTGGTGATAGAAAAAGAGTAATCAGAAAATAAAACCTTCCAATTAAATAATATGAACCTGTTATTCCTGAAAAACAGATAGAAGTTTTGTTAAGAAGATTTGATTTATTGGTTAGGTAAAAACACAATGACAATACAATTATTCTCCACCATCAAGTAAGCGAATTTCAAAGTCACCGATGGAAATTACCTGATCTTTATAAAGACCGCCAATTGTTTTTTTAAAAGCTTTTTTACTTATTTTAAGTTGCCTGTAAATTTCCTCAGGTGAACTTTTATCACCAAGAGGTAAAAACCCTTTATGATCTTTTAAATATTTTAGAATAGTTTGCTTTGTGTTTTCTATATGTCCGTAACCCTGTTGCTGTAGCGTTAAATCAATCTTTCCATCCTCACGGATTTGTTTGATATATCCCTTTTTCAATGCTCCGGTTTGCAATGGTTCAAATATTTCATTTTTATAAAGTAAACCCTGATACTGATTATTAATAATGGCTTTATATCCTAAATCTGTCTGACCGGCAATCAGCAATTGAACTGCATCACCATTGTCTAAATCGTTATTGACATCATTCATAAATCGCTCCCATTTTAAGGAAGCAGTAATTCGTTCTGAACGTTCATCAATAAAAATAAAAACAACATATTTTTTGCCAACATACAATTCCTCTGTCTGTTCGCTGTATGGCACAAAGAGGTCTTTGTCAATTCCCCAATTCATAAACGCCCCATGATTATTAATTTCTTTTACCTCTAAAAAAGCGCACTCATTTACAGTAGCCAATGGATGAAGCGTTGTAGCAATGGGACGGTTTTCATTATCAAGATACACAAAAACTTTTATTTTGTCTCCCGTTTCTATTTCTCCTATAACATATCTTGCAGGCAACAATACTTCTTCTGTTCCGTCACTAAGAAAAAGTCCAATAGGCGTTTTGTTTACCACGATAAGTTCATTGTGTTTTCCGATCTCAATCATTCAACGAAATTATTCAAATATCATAAGGAGATGTATAAAACTAATTCTTCTATCTTTTAAGCAGAATGATTAAGCTATGAATTACTATCTGAAATCAGTAAATTATGTAACTTATTTCCAATGTTGTGTAACATCTTTTCAATTATTATGCGCAACTTTACATGCTTAATAAGCCGCTTCTCCTTCAGCAGAAGATACAAGCAAAATGCTGTTTTCTTATAATTTAAAAGCAATGGGTAATAATTTTAAAAATGAAACAAACCACTGCTACTGATAACAAAGAAACAAAAGTAAAAACGCTTTCTCCTAATCTTTTCCCTGTAGTAGGTATTGGCGCTTCCGCAGGCGGGTTGGATGCTTTTAAAAAACTGATTAAAGCCATACCTGAAAACTCCGGGATGGCTTATGTGCTGGTGCAGCATTTAGACCCTAACCACGAAAGCATGTTGCCTGAGTTGTTGCAAAAAGTAACCAAGATTCCTGTTTTAGAAATATCTGATGATATAAAAGTATTGCCCGACCATATTTACATTTTACCAAGCAATAAAATGATGGTGGCTAATGATGGTGTATTGCAACTCACCCCGCGCATTATAAAGAAAAACGAACGCAACCTCCCCATTGATCTATTCTTTACTTCACTCGCTGATGTACACCAGGCTCATGCTATAGGCGTAGTGCTGTCGGGTACCGGGAGTGATGGTACCAAGGGATTGAAAGCCATTAAAGATAACGGAGGTATCACCTTTGCGCAGGACGAAGCATCGGCTGCTTATGATGGAATGCCTAACAGCGCGGTGCAGGCTGATGTAGTTGACTTTATACTTTCTCCTGAACTGATGCCGCAAAAATTGCTGGAGATTATTCCTGCTATTGGTAAAAGCGATGATGCATTGCAAAACCTGCCACAGCAGGATGAAGAAGTATTCCACCAAATTCTTGTGTTGCTGCGACTTCGTAAGGGTACTGATTTTACTTATTACAAACAAACCACCATTCGCAGAAGGATACTGCGCAGAATGGCGTTGAACAAAAACGAAGAGCCTGCTGCCTATCTTAAATTCCTTAGAGAAAATAAACCGGAACAGGATATTTTATACTTAGACTTACTAATACCTGTTACCTCCTTTTTCCGCGATCATAAAGTATTTGATAATTTATGCGAATCGGTTTACCCGCATATTTTAAAAAACAAAAATGCCGCTGATCTCATTAGAATATGGGTAGCAGCGTGCAGCACCGGTCAGGAAGCATACTCCATTGCCATTTGCCTGAAAGAATTTTTAGGTGACTCCTCCCTCTCCTCGGGAGAGGGTCGGGGTGAGGCGAACAATCAACGCGTACAAATATTTGCTACTGATCTTAACACAGAAGCTATTTTAAAAGCGCGCACAGGTATCTATACAAAAAATGAATTAGACGGAATAACACCGAAACGGTTGCAGGAGAACTTTACAAAGACAGATGGAGGATACCAGGTAAATAAAAATGTAAGGGAAATGTGTGTGTTTGCAGCCCACAACTTTTTAAAAGACCCTCCCTTCGGCAAAGTAGATTTTATCAGTTGCCGCAATGTGCTTATTTACATGGAACCGTATTTACAGAAAAAGGCGCTCACTACTTTTCATTATGCATTAAACCCCAAAGGTTTTTTGTTGCTTGGCAAATCAGAAACCAGCACCAGCGTGCCCGACCTTTTCGCAGTTAGCGGTAAGCAGGATAAATTATTTACACGTAAGGATGTGCCCGGCAGGTTCATGCTCACTACCAGCCAACGCAGCGAACAGAATATGCAGAGTGTGCACGACAATGCAAAAAACGAAGGCATTCGCACCGACTTTCAAAAAACGGCTGATGATATTATGCTCAGCAAATACACTCCTGCCGGTGTGGTGGTTAACGAAGCCATGGACATTGTTCATTACAGAGGCAAGACCGGAAAATACCTGGAACAAATGCCCGGTAAACCCAGTCAGAACTTAATGCAATTAGCAAAAAATGGTTTGGCTTTTGAACTCCGTAATATTTTACACAAAGTAAAAAAGGAGAAGAAAACAATTATTAAAGATAATATTCCTTTTGGGGAAAACGGCAGCCAGCGCAACATAAGCATCGAAGCGCTTTTACTGCCTGATACCATTGAGCCGCATTATTTAATACTGTTTCACGATAACGTGAATCGTGAATCGTCAATAGTGAATAGTGATTCGTCAAAACGGAAAGGGAGAAAAGCCGGTAAGCCCAATTCACTATTCACTATTGACCATTCACGAATACAACAATTAGAACAAGAAATTGCACAAAGCCGCGAGGACATGCGCTCCATTACCGAAGACCAGGAAGCAGTGAACGAAGAACTGCAAAGCGCCAATGAGGAACTGATGAGCGGCAGCGAAGAATTGCAAAGTTTAAACGAAGAATTGGAAACCAGTAAGGAAGAACTGCAGAGTACCAACGAAGAGCTCACTGTTGTAAACCAGGAAATGATTGGCTTGAATGATCAGGTGACAGAAGCACGCGATTATTCAGAAAACATTATTGCCAACATTCGCGAACCGCTTTTAGTGCTCGATAAAAACCTGCGGGTAAAAACGGCTAACAATTCATTTTATAAAACATTCCTTGTAAATGAACTCGAAACGGAAGGTGTTTTAATTTATGATATTGGCAACGGGCAATGGAACATTCCCGAACTGCGCACGCTACTCGAAAAAATAATTCCTCAAAAGTCAAAGTTTAATGATCTTGAAGTAACGCATACTTTTTCAAGTATTGGTGAGCGTGTAATGCTGCTCAATGCCCGCGAGGTACTCCATAAAAACAATACTGAGAAACTAATCCTGCTTTCCATTGAAGACATAACCGAACGGAAACAAGCAGAGAAAAAAATAAAAGACAGTGAAAAACAATTACATAATATTTTCAGTGCTGCGCCTGCTGCCATTGCGGTGTTAGAAGGTCCTGCTCTCAAATATGTGCTTGCAAATGCCGACTATCAAAAAATGACCAACCGCACCGAAGCACAGTTGTTAGGCAAAACGATGCTCGAAGCTTTTCCTGAATTAACCGGAACCGGAGCGTTTGAAATTTTTGAAAATGTATTTAAAACAGGTGAAGCATTTTCTGTTGCTGAATATCCGGTTGCCCTGAATATAAATAATGATGGAGTGTTGCAGCAGGTATATTACAAATTTATAGCAGAGCCAATAAAGGATGCGGATGGAAAATTTAATTCAATCATGGTGTTGTCTATTGATGTAACAGAACAGATTGAATCCCGCAAAAAAATTGAAGACAGCGATAAGCGGTATAACATGATGCTGATGAATTCGCCATTTACTTTTGCCGTATTAAAAGGTAAAGACCTGATTATTGCCCTTGCCAACGACCGGGTTAAAAAAGTGTGGGGAAAAGGGAATGACATAGAAGGCAAATCACTGCTTGAAATTATGCCCGAACTTAAGGATACGCCATTCCCCGCTTTGCTTGCTGAGGTGCGCGCAACAGGTATTCCTTTTCACGGTGTTGAAGTACCGAGCCCCCCAAATCTGCATGGGCAATCGAAGGAAGAGTATTTCAATTTTGTTTTTCAACCTTATTTGGAAACAGATCAAACTATTTCAGGTATTACTATTATTGGTAACGATGTAACCGAGCAGGTAATTGCAAAAAGGAAGATTATAGAAAGCGAACATAAGTATAACATGATACTCATGCATTCTCCATTTGCTTTTTCGATAATGAAAGGAAAAGACATGGTGATTACGCTTGCCAATGATAGTATGAAAGAATTTTGGGGGAAAGGCAGTAATGTGGAAGGAAAAACACTGCTCCAGGTTTTGCCCGAGCTTAAAGACCAGCCATTCCCCGCCATGATTGATAAAGTTTATACCACTGGTATTCCTATTTACGCCAATGAAATACTTGCCAGGTTAAAACACAATGGCAAAATGGAGGATCGGTATTTTAATATTGTTTACCAGCCCCATCGCGAAGCAGATGAAACTATTTCGGGTGTCACCACTATTGCGCATGAAGTAACCTCACAGGTAGCTGTAAAAAAAGCAGTGGAAGACAGCGAAATGCGGTATAACATGATGGTGATGCAATCGCCATTTGCTTTTGCCGTGCTTAAAGGAAAAGACATGGTAATTACCCTTGCCAACGATAGCGTAAAAGAAATGTGGGGCAAAGGAAAAGAGGTGGAAGGCAAACCTTTGCTTGAAGTTTTACCGGAGATAAAAGACCAGGGATTTCCGAAATTGCTTGATGAAGTTTATAACACCGGCATTGCTTACACCGCGTATGAAGTACTTACACACTTGAAGCACAATGGTAAAATGGAAGAGGTGTATTTTAATTTTGTTTATCAGCCCTACCGCGAAGCAGACCAAACTATTTCAGGTGTAGTTATTATTGCCAATGAAGTAACCACTGAAGCAATCGCTAAAAAGCAAATACTGCAGCTACAGCAAAAACATGGATTGGAGCTGGAAGAAAAAGTACAACTACGCACCCTTGAACTTAGGAAAGCTAACGAAGAACTGGAGAACATGAATGAAGAACTTTCTTCCTTCACCTATGTATCAAGTCACGATTTGCAGGAACCGCTGCGTAAAATACAAACCTTTACAGGAAGAATTTTTGAAGCGGATAATGATAACTTATCTGAGAAAAGCAAGGATTATTTTGAACGGATACAGGGAGCAGCCAAACGAATGCAGCAGCTTATAGCGGATTTACTCACATTCTCCCGTGTTAACACCGGTGAAAGAAAATTTGATACTATCCACCTTAACAGCATAGTTAAAAAAGTAGTGACCGACCTTAAAGAAGACATCCATGAAAAACACGCCATAATCGAGGCTACTGAACTGTGCGATGCAAAGATTATCGAGTTTCAGTTTCACCAGTTGATGGATAACCTGATATGCAACGCACTCAAGTTTTCAAAACCGGATGTACCGCCACACATCATCATAAAAAGTTGTATTGAAAAAGGCAGTAAATCAACTAACGCACACCTGTCACCTGAAAAAAATTATTGCCATATCACCGTTACTGATAACGGTATTGGCTTCGAACCTGAATATAAAACCAAGATTTTTGAAGTGTTTCAAAAGCTTCATGGCAAAACAGAATATCCCGGCACCGGCATCGGGCTTGCCATCGTAAAAAAGATTGTGGATAACCATGAGGGTATTATTACAGCAACCAGTGAATTAGGAAAAGGTGCAAGGTTTGACATTTATATACCAGCTGATTGAAAAGGATGCAAATAGCACCACTGCATATCGCAGCACCGGAGCTTGTAAAAAATTTGTTCCGGCAAGACAAACATTCTTAGTGTCTTAAATTAATAATAATTCAAATGGCGGAAAAAAAAGGAAAGCTGGCTGAAATAAAAACCAAACAAACTACTGCAAGCGTTGAAGATTTTATCAATAATATAAAAGATGAAGAGAAACGAAAAGACAGTTTTGTGCTTATCGAAATGATGAAAAAAGCAACCGGTGAAGAACCAAAAATGTGGGGAAGTTCAATCATTGGATTTGGAAATGTAAGATACAAGAGTCCCAAAACAACCAGAGAAGTAGATTTTCTCCGCATAGGATTCTCTCCGCGGAAAGCGAATTTATCTTTATACCTGGTGATGAATATTCAGGAACATGCTGATGCGCTTAAAAAACTTGGCAAGCATAAAATAGGTGTTGGTTGTCTTTACATTAATAAACTGGCAGACATTGATCTGAAAGTTTTGAAAGAGATGATAGATGCATCATTAAAACCTTAATGTAATAAGCCAATTAAACTATTCAACTGTATGCATTTATTTAAGCCAACTGTTTTACTTCTTTTTTGCTTACGCATTTTTACTTTTAATACATTGTATGCACAAAACTGGCAGCAACTTGGTGATTTTCCCTCTACAGAACGTGATGACGGAGTGGCTTTTGTAATCGGCAATAATGCGTATTGTGGTACAGGATTAAATTCATCATTTGCAGCAACAATTGATTTTTATTCGTTGGATATGAATACTGATCAATGGAGTACAATAGCTTCTTTGCCGGCAGGTAATGAAAGACAATATGCAGCATCGTTTGCCTCAGGTAACTTCGGATTTGTCTGTGGCGGATTGGGAAATATTTATTATAATGATGTGTGGCAATATGATCCTGTTTTAAACACCTGGACCGGAAAAACACCAATACCTGCAGCCGGACGAAGTGGTGCTACTTACTTTGTGATTAATAATATAGCTTATATTGTTGGTGGCAGAACAGCTGCAAATGTGGCTATTGATGAAGTGTGGGCTTATGACATAGCGAACGATACATGGCAAAGCAAAAACAATCTCCCGTTCGGATCACGTTTCAGAGCATCGGGTGCAGCGCTGAATAACAAAGGGTATTTAATTTTTGGAAGAGATGTGAATGCCCGGTTTTGCCAGGAACTTTATGAATATGATCCAACGCTGGATACTTGGACACAGGTGAGTGTTTTTCCGGGAGTCGGAAGAAGCTATGCCTCGCTTCAATCCATTGCAGGGAGTTTGGTGGTGCTGGCAGGGCTTGATACTTTTGGTACTTCACACAATGATATGTGGAGCTTTAATGTTTCCTCGTCAGCGTGGCAACAATTGAATTCAATTCCTGCTGCAGGCCGAAGAGGTGGAATGTGTTTTAACAATGGCTCAGCTATTTATTATACTACCGGAGTTAATCAATCAAACACAAGAATTAAAGAAACCTGGAAGTGTGTTAATCCAACTTCGATAACTGAAAACTATTCATTACAATCATTCACGCTGTATCCAAATCCTGCAAGTGAGTTTATCATTTTAGAGTGTGAAGTTTTCAAACCAACGCAGTTTTCAACTTATACCTTGTTTGACAATATTGGGAATGAGATTCTGCAAGGAGCGATTACTGAAAAAAAGACCCGGATAAATCTTTCCAGTTTTTCTAAAGGGTTATATTTAATAAGATACCAGGATGAAAGAAGTTGTGTTACAATGAAGGTTGTTAAGGAATGAAACTACTGCGGATTTAGAAAACCGATAATTGCTTTTTAGTAAATTCGTTCAAAATAGTTTTTATGGAAACCATCAAAATTGATAAGCAAACACATAAAGGGAAAAGCTGGCTTTCATTGGATTTTCCTTATAACAACACCATCAAATCTATTGTTAAGCAATTGAATAATGCGACATGGAGCGTCACTTGTAGGGCCTGGTTAGTGGATGATTCGCCTGAGAACCGGAAAAACATAAAAATAATTTTTAAGGATAAAGCCAAATTTGAAATAGGAAAAAGATTAAAACAAAATCCTGACAGTGAAAAGGAAACCAACTTATCCTATGAATCCATTAATTCAATTGAGAAATACACTCAATGGCTACGCTCACGCAGGTATAGCCATAGCACAGTGAAAACTTATACGGAAGCCTTGAAAGTTTTTCTAAAATATTTTGTGAATAAACCACTTACAGAAATATGCAACAACGATGTAATTGATTTTAATAATGAAATAATTATAAAAAACAACCTTTCGGCTTCTTATCAAAATCAAATTGTAGATGCAATTAAATTATTCTTTCTCAAAATTTAAAGCAGAACCATTGATATTAATCTCTCTCGACTGACTGTGATAAAGCAGCAATTGACGCAATTAAAAGGATGAGCGACCTATTAAAAAAATATGGAATTGACTGCGAAGAAAAAAACGAAACGCGTGACAATAATTTTAAACTACTTTGACAGACAAATCCTCAGACAAAAAAGCACTGGCACTAACAGCGGTAATTTTAACACACTACCTATGTCAAGGTGAAATAAAAGACATTAGTTTTATTAATGCTTACTACAAAATCACTACAGAATTTTATATACTATTATAACATGAAAAATAAAATTGTCCTTTTTGCTTTTCTGACAGCCACACATATTTGTATTGCACAAGAAATCATAGTTTCTGATAGTACAAATAAAAAATTAGAAAAATACAAACCTAAAATATCAGGTGTGCTTCAGGTCCATTACCTTGAAGAATTTAACACTAACGGTGACACAATTCGTGATCCGGGAGGTTTCAGAATTTTGCGAGCAAGAATAACAGCTAAAGGCGACATCAATAAATTTATTTTCTATGAAATAATGATTGACCCACGAGCACCAGAACAAGGTGGAATTTTGCGCGATGCATTTATAGGGTTTCATGTAATAAAAAATCAGATAATCCGTGTTGGTCAGCAAAAAACGCAATTTGGATGGGAGAACCGTCAGTCGATAACCGAGTTGTATACAGTAAATCGGGCAGAAATGTCGGACGGACTTTCAAGAGGAGAAAACTTGCGCGATATTGGAATTGGAATACTTGGAGATATTAAATTAAATAAAAAATACCGCTTTGAAGATGCTATAACTTTTACAAATGGAACAAGGTCCAATATTGCAGGACCTTTTGATTTTAACACTAAAAAAGCATTATGGGGCCGAATTGGTATTCGGTATAAAAATGACGATTTGACTGTTCGGCTTGGAGGCTCATTCGGAGTGGGAGGAATAAGATATTTGTATGATAATTTATTAGACCCATCTGACGACTTGTATGTTAACTTCAAACGCATAGGTGCAGATTTGCAGATTGAACATAAGTATTTTTTCCTTGCAAGTGAATTTGGAATGGGTACTGACAAGGTAAGTGATACATTGTTTGAAGAACCTAAAGGTTACCAAGCTATACTTGCAGTTAAAACCAAATGGAAAGTTGGCCCACTAATTAAGTATGATGCGTTTGAAGATGATTGGAAGGTATTAACCTGTGGTGCTTATTATGGTAATCCGAAAGACAAATTTCGAATTCTAGTAAATTATGTTTTCAGAGGAAACGTGAAAGACATTCCTGAGGGACATGACGATAGATTATATATTCAGATGCAAATTGTTTTTTAGCAGAAAACTACCGCTTAAAGGGGCGGTAATTAATGACAGACCAAACAATAAAAAACTAAATATGACAAAATTGAAATTTGTTTTTATTGCAACAGCCTTATATAGTTTGGGTATACACCATTCGTATGGACAAGGTTGTAGTGACGCAGGCTTTTGCACAATAAACAGTTTTAAACCTAACACTACGGACAGTACAAAGCTTTTGAATAACCAATTCAAAATAGGTGCTTTCTATGGAAAAGCGGACAACTCAATTTCTGTATATGGTACTTATTTGGAGTATAACCGAGAATTAAGTGAAAAATTTGGACTTGATGCTAAATTGACAACAATTGCTCAAAACGGAAATGGATTATCTGTATTCGGACTTTCAGACATTTTTGTAAACGCCAACTATAAAGCAAGTGAAAGAGTAAAATTTACTTTAGGTGTAAAAATTCCATTATCAATCGCAGACAAGGCATATGACAATCGTCCACTTCCAATGGACTATCAGGCAAGTTTAGGAACACTTGATTTAATATTCGGAATTGGATATGAAATTAAGAAAATTCAATTTGTAGCGGCAATTCAGCAACCATTAACACAAAATGACAATCAATTTATTGCTATAAATTATCCAATTAATTCTGAATTGAGAGCATTTCAATCAACCCATAAATTTGAAAGAAGTGGCGATGTTTTACTTCGGGTATCATATCCCATAAATATTAACTCAAAACTTAAATTGACTCCAAGTATTTTACCAATCTATCACTTGACAAACGACAATTACACAGATGAATTAAATGTTAAAAAAGTAATCAATGGTTCGCAGGGACTTACAATGAATGGGAATGCTTATTTAGATTATGAAATAAATAGTAAAAACATTATTCAGCTTAATTTGGGAGTACCATTTATTGTGAGAGATGCACGACCAGACGGTTTGACAAGAAGTTTTATTACGAATTTAGAATACAGGATTAAATTTTAACTGCCGCTAACACGAGTTTTGCGTCAGGAGCGGTGATGTGCAAACTTGGAGTTTTGTGCTTCATATCAAGTTCAATGCTGGCAGACGGTGTAGTGCTCCTAAATCGCCCACTTCTTCAACCCCCGAAATGTTATCTGTTCAACCCCTCGCTCATTTGCGGCTTGCCTTTCAGGCCTTTGCATCTAAACAAAAAATATTTTTCTACTCTTCGTATTTTTTCACCTCTACCCCTACTCCATCAAACACTGCATACAACTGATGATTGATCCACTCACCAAGATTGATATAACGGCTTTCACCCTCTCCTTTGGAGATGGATGTGGTGAGGTCTATATCTAACGGCAAATGCCGGTGACCAAAAATAAAATAATCAAAATGTTCTTTCTTTAAAACTTCTTTGCAGTAAATCACTAACCACTCTTTATCCTCACCTAAAAACTTTTCATCCGCATTACCGGTTGCAACACGACTTGTTTTTGAAAAATATTTCATCAGCCAGATACCGAAGTTAGGATGAATCCGTGCAAATAACCATTGTGAAAATTTATTGGCAAAAACTTTTTTAATAAACTTATATCCATGATCACCCGGTCCTAATCCATCACCATGCCCGAGATAAAATTTCTTTCCGTTGTATTCACGTTGTATGGGTTCTCGATAGATGGTCATTCCTGTTTCATGCGGTAAATAATCAAACACCCACATGTCGTGATTACCTGTGAAATAATGAATTTTTATTCCACTGTCAGCTAACTCTGCAAGCTTGCCTAACAAACGCACATAACCTTTCGGAACTGTGTTTTTGTATTCAAACCAATAATCAAATACATCACCCATCAGGAATAATTCAGCAGCATCTGCTTTTATAAAATCCAGCCAACGCACAATTTTCTTTTCCCGTTCAAGGCTGCTTGCATAATCAGGAACACCGAGGTGAAAGTCGGAAATGAAATATATTTTTTTACCTGTTGGCAGTTGCATCAGTTAGTAATTCGTTTACGCAGGTTAAATGGATTAAGTTGTTTGAGATCAAAAACAAAACGGATCTGATCACCAAACTTAATTTTACTGATGCCATGATTTCCACTCTGGTATTCTCTTATGTCTGCTGATTTAAAAATCGGGAAATACACTTTAAAAAACGAAAATCCTGCTGCAATTCCTCCATCAAACAAAAGACTATTACTTTGCTCATCATTTGTAACGATTAGCGATAACTCCTTTGCATGCTTATATGTTCCTATATCAGCAAAAAAACTTAATGGAAGCGATCCGGGAAAATCAATATTAATATTCAGTGCAGTCATCCATTTGTTTGATTTCGCATAAGGCACATCAGTTTTAAATCCCCCATCATGCAAACTCATCTGTTGTGATAATACATGTTCTGATTCACTTCTGCCAAGATATAAATCATCATACCATGCATCCTGGAATCCACTCCAACCGCTTAAATAAAAAGGATATGCTGAGTGTGTTTCATCAAAACCAAAACCACCAGCAAACAAACGTAAGTTAACTCCGCGTTTTGATCTGGGATAAGAAATAGTATAGCTTGCATCCAGCCACGTTTTTAAATAGTCACCATTTCCTTCTGCAGAAATTGTAAAACTAAACGGATCCAATATGCGTGAATTTTTATAATTGTAAGAAGCACGGTAAGTGATTCGATCCTGTGTTGTAAATTTATTAGCTCCAATTATTCCCGGTAAGTATTTTATGTACTCTTCATTAACATAAACAGAAGATACAAATATTTGCTGCCTCACCAACGAACGGGGATTGGATTTTCTGAATGAAAATTTCAGTTCAGGATTCACACGCATATAGTGTAAAGGTTCTTTTATAAAAACAGATTCGCCATTTAAATATTCAGCATTGTAATAGGCAAATCTTCTCAAATCAGTTGATAATGAAACACGATCAAATATTCCCTGATTCGGAAAAATACTGTAACTGATATTTGCTAAGCCTGCAATGTCTTTATCACCGAAACCATACATGGGAACAAAAACATATTCAAACTTTTTTTCAGGAATAAATTTATTGTACAAGGCAATTCCTGCCATCCAGTTGTTGTATTCATTCCATCCTATTGCAGGCGCAAAATTTATTCTGGTGCGTTGCGGATAATCAAAATGTGCGAGGAGATTCAAGCTGATTGGCTCCATCCTCTTAAACAAACCCTTAGAACGCAAATAATTATTGTTCCTTCTTATTTCAGGAATTGTATTTCCGGGATCAATTTGAAAATGATCGCAGCTATCGCATCGCAGTGTAACCTCCTGCTGCTTATCAAATCCTTCCATCCATTTTGAACTTACAACCTCATTTCCATTCATGGCACTTATCATAACAGGACTGTTTACCTCGCCACAGTTTGATAAAGTCAATGTGTATTCATCCCCTGATTTCTTTAGTTTACAAATTGAATAGTCAATTTTTTTATTGGTGTTGATGAGATCATTAAAGAACCAATCTAATTTTTTGCCTGAAGTTTTTTCAAAAATTTTTCTCAGGTCTTCAGGATAAGGATGTCTGAAATGCCATTCATCAAAATAACGTTGCATGCATTTATCAAAAAGAGAATCGCCCAGATAACTTTTCAGGTAATCAAATACCAGAGCAGTTTTGGCATACATGATTGTGCCGTAATTGACATATATAAATTTTTCAGAAGTAATATCAATTGGCTGATCGGCATTAATGGCTGCCGTTATTCTATACTCCATGTGCTGTGCATCCTTAAAACTCATTTCATCAGTACCGGCTAATTTTCCAAAAGATGAGAGTCCCTGAAAAATATTTTTATTGCCAAACTTTTCAGGTGGGTATTTGGTCATCACATAACGCAACTCATTGAAAGAATTAATTCCTTCGTCCATCCATCCATGGTTACGTTCGTTGCTTCCTAACATTCCATAAAACCAGTTATGTCCTACCTCATGCACTATAACATCTTCAAGTGTAAATGCATTTCGGCTTTCGCCAATGATGGTGACATTAGGATATTCCATACCACCACCTGCTGCAATGGTACCATCAATTGCAGTGCATTGCCTGTAAGGATAATCTCCATTCCACAATGAATAATAATAAATGGCATCATTCATATATTCAATACTATTCATCCACAACTTTGCTTCGTTGTTAGTGAACATGGTCCAGGTGGTAACTTTATTTTTTGTGTGGGGAGTTTCCACTTCTCCTTTTAAAACATGAAATCTTTTATCGGCAAACCATGCAAAGTCGTGCACGTTGGTTTGCTTATAAGTGAGTGTTTTGAATTCGCTGTCAGATTTCGGAAACGACATATCTTTAGAAAACTCCGTCATCGCTTTTGTTGTATCTGCCTTTTCATTCAGCCATTGCAATTCATTCTCGTCCATCAAATCACCTGTGGCACCCACCACATAATTTTTTGGCAGTGTTATGTTTACTTCAAACGAACCATACTCTGAATAAAATTCTCCCTGATCTAGATAAGGCATTGCATGCCATCCCTTGTTATCATACACTGCAGGCTTGGGATACCACTGTGTTATATAATATGCCTGTCCGGTGTGACCCAAACGTGAAAATTGCGCAGAAGGAATTTTAACGTGAAAAGGTGTGGTGATGGTAATTGATGAGTTTGGTTTGAGAGGTTCATTCAAAATCAATTTGCAAACATCTTTCCATTGCGGATGGAATTCCCATTTCACTGTTGCTCCATCCCCACTAAAATTCAGTGAATCAATAAATCCTTTTTCTTCTTCAGTTGCAAAATATAATTTGGTGCTTCCGTTTTCTAATTTTTGTTTGGCAAGTGCTGTGTTTCTGTCACTGTATGCATTGGGCCAGATGTGAAACCAAAGCTCCTTTAATTCGTCAGGAGAATTGTTTTTGTAAACAATAGTTTCAATTGCATCTAATGTATGATGCACATCATCCAGCTTAACTTGTATTTTATAATTTACTTCCTGCTGGAAGTATGGTGCTTGCGCAAATAAATTATTTGCTGATAACAAAATAGTAACCGTCATTGCGAGGAACGAAGCAATCTGTTTTATAGCAACAGATTGCTTCGTTCCTCGCAATGACGGTACCTCGTTACTATTTTTTCTCATCGAGAATTTCTTTTAATAATTGTGCAACCACTTTCGGATCAGCCTTACCATTGCTTAGTTTCATTACTTCACCCATAAATAAACCCATCAGATTTTTTTTACCTTTCTTGTACTCTTCTACTTTTTCAGGAAATAATTTTAATGCTTGCTGAACAAATCCGTTTAATTCATTGGCATCACTTTGCTGTAAAATATTTAATTGTTCGGCAAGCAACATTGGTGATTCATTGGGATGCATAATCATCTGAGGAAGCAATTGCTGCACTGCAGTGCTTTGACCAACTTTATTTTCTTCCACAAGTATTATCAGCTCCGCCAGTATTTTTGGTTCAATGATAAAATCTTCAATCTCCGTTTTTGTTTCATTGAGATATGATTTAACTGCACCCAGCATCCAGTTGGCAGCAGGTTTAAAATGATGAGTATGCAGAGTTAATTGCTGAAAATAACCAGCCATTTCACGTGTGTCTGTTAAGATTGTTGCATCCGTTTCCGGCAATCCGTATTCATTAACAAATTTTTCAAACAGCTCATTATGCAATGCAGGCATGTGCAATTGTGTGTGTGCAATAAACTCTTCCGTAATCACCACAGGAGCAATATCAGGATCAGGAAAATAGCGATAGTCATGTGCATGTTCTTTGCCTCTTAATGGAAATGAAGTATTGTTGGCTGCATCATAACTGCGTGTTTCCTGTATCATTTTTTCACCTCGCTCCAATAAATTA
>JANLUX010000393.1:0-1896 GCA_031363705.1 Bacteroidota bacterium | reverse complement strand
TACACTGATTCAGACAGAAACTTCGGATGGTTATTTTTATGTTGGTTCAGCGCAGTGCTCATGACTTACTCTGTTTTGTTCTGCACCGGAAAATTTATTTTTAAAGAATGGAACCAGGCAGGTTTCTGGTTTGTGATGGCTGTGGTTGGTTTTTTATTATTGAAGAAAGGAATGAGCAAGACAAAAATTTTAGATTAAATCAATTATCGCGATCCATCATTGTTTTATTGCAATACATTAAAACTAATCAACCTTGCTTTACCTGCATCATTATTTAATCCGGCAAATTGCTCCTGCACCTCATTGCTTGTACCTGCAATGTCAGCCCGGATAAATAACATCTGCGCAATTCACAGATAGTTTTAACAATACTTTTTTATCAAGCAGTAAATACAAGTCAGCATCAGAAATATCTAAAGGCACATCAGCAATAAATAATAACGCTTCATATTCCAACTCCCTGGTTCCTTCAATTGTTTTTCTGCAAATAATTGCTCCTGTTTTAACTTCCATAGTTTAATATTTATTTAAAATTAATGTCAATAAATTTTACTCTGAACCTGATGTAAATGGCATGCAATTTTTATTCAAAAAATAAAAAATTAAGAGATGCCATACAAAAGCGAAGCACAAAGAAAATTTTTTCATGCTAACAAGAAAAAATTAGAGAAACAAGGTGTAGATGTAGAAGAATGGGATAGAGAAAGCAAAGGACTCAAACTTCCTGAAAAAGCAAAAAGGGATAAATAACATGCTGTAGCCCCTTATCTAATATTCAAAAATAAATAAGCAAACCTTCAGGGTAAATAAACTTCTATTTTAAGTGTTTCAAACCTGACATGTTTCTAACTGAAAACAGAAAGATAAAAAATGATAGAAACTGTGTTCGCTTATCCCAGCATCACAGGCATCACCAGCATCAGCAAGTCTTCGGAAGCGTCTGCCTGGTCTTTTGGTGGAGACAGTAAGCCGGCACGATTCGGCAAGCTCATTTCCAACTGTACATCATTGCTTGTTAAGTTGCTCAGCATGTCCATTATAAAACGTGCATTAAAAGCAATCTCAAGGTCTTTGCCATCATAACTGCATGCAAGGCGTTCATTGGCATCATTACCAAAATCAATGTCTTCAGCAGAAATATCCACCTGGCTGCCTGCAATTTTAAATTTTACCTGGTGCGTGGTTTTGTTGGAAAATATAGAAACCCTTCTTATCGCATTTAAAAAAGCATTGCGGTCAATGGTAAGTTTGTTTGGATTATCCAATGGAATCACCGCTTCATAGTTTGGATAACGTCCATCAATCAAACGGCAGATGAGACTGAAATTATCAAACGTGAAAAAAGCATTTGCTTCATTGTAATCAATCTTAACGGGTGCATTGGCTCCTGCCAAATTTGCTTTCAGCAAGCTCAATGGTTTTTTAGGCATGATAAAAGAAGTTTCTTTGGTTGCACGCATGTCGCTTCTGCGGTAACGTACTAACCTGTGTGCATCGGTGGCAACAAAAGTGGCTCCCTCCTTTCCTATCTGGCAAAACACACCTGTCATTACCGGGCGAAGCTCATCATTACCCGTAGCAAAAATGGTTTTGTTGATGGCTTCCAGCAGCACTTCGCTTGCCATCTCAATTGTATTTGGTTTTTCAATAACCGGAATCTTTGGAAACTCCTCGCCCTTTAAGCAGGTGAGTTTAAACTTACCGGAGTCAGAGCTGATTTCCATCTGAAGGTTCAACTCATTTATTTTAAAAGTGAGTGGCTGCTCACTAAATGTCTTTAATGTTTCAAGCAATGTTTTAGCAGGCACCGCAATTTTACCTTCTTCTTTATTCTCCACCGCAATGATGGTGCTCATTGTTGTTTCCAGATCGCTGGCAGAAGCTTTTAACTCTCCG
>JANLUX010000368.1:0-1529 GCA_031363705.1 Bacteroidota bacterium | reverse complement strand
CTTCGCGGGAGATCCTTCGTCGTCGAGCTCGAAGCGTTCGATCGGCCGCCCCATGATTCCGCCGGCCGCATTGATCTCCTCCACGGCGATCAGGCCACCAATGAAGAGCGGGAAGAACGAAGGGGCCAACAGGCCAGTCGTCGGGCGGATCCATCCCACCGTGAGGGGGCCGGTGCCTTGGCCCCACGCGTTCATCAGACCGGCGCCGGCGAAGCCCGTCAAGCCCAAGCCGAGGTGCGCCGCAGTGCGACCGAACTGCCGACGCGACAGCTGGCCATCCTTCGTGAATTCAAACGGAAAAGGTCTCTGATTCTTTGACATGATGGTTGACTCCTCTTATGTTCTCTGAAAGATCCTACCCATACGGGCAGGAGAATCATATCGACGCCTTTGTAGAAACAAATGCAAATGCGCGACTTCTTAAGGGTTTTCCCGCGTGCCGTCCTGCGCAGGAAACTAAATCGCCTCAACGAGGCGCTTGGAGAAAGACTACACTGACTAAGCGCTTGCTTATTTTTGGATTGTGGCCGGGAAATTAGTAATGTCAAGCCAATTGACAGTTCGTAGCAAAGCCCCGCTGCGGGGACGCCGGGCTAAGGTGCCTCAGGTTTTTGCTCGGGATGTGTGGGCCTATCTGCCTGAAGGGCCTCGACGCGACCTGGCGAAGGCCGCCGTAGAGGAGTTCAGTAAACGCGGATTTCATGCAAGCTCAACGCGGGCTATTGCGACTCGGGTAGGCATGAGCGCGGCGGGCCTTTATGTCCATTTCCAGTCCAAGGGGGATTTGTTGTACACCATTTCCCTTGCCGGTCACCAGGCCGTTATCCATGCTGTCGAAGCCGCCATGGAAGGTCTCTCTGAACCGGCCGTTCGCGTCCGTGCGTATATAAAGGCGTTCACTTATTGGCACGCTGAAAACCACATGCTGGCGAGAGTATTGCAGTACGAATTGCGTTCATTGAAGGCAGAACAGTTTCTTTCCATCGCCGCGCTTAGACGGACCACTGAGCAGCGGGCTGCGCAGGAACTTTTGCCACTGGTAAGCCCGACCCTCAATCTCAAGATCACGACCCGAGCGATCCTGTCCCTCGGGATTGACGTGGCAAGATGGTACGACCCCAAGACCTCTCCCCATCCTGAGATGCTTGGAGAGCAGTACGCGGAATTGATAATGCGAGGCTTGGCCAAATGAAGGATTTACCCTGACTTCAACGGCCAAAAAAATGGCGCTGCGCCAAGCGGACGCTTAGCTACTCCTTCAGGTACAACGCCTCCAGCCGTTGGTGTTCCGCGGAACCCACGCCCAGGGCCTTCTCCAGATAACTCTGCACGCCACCGTAATCGGCATCCACGGCGTGCAAGGCCGCGTCCAGAAATTCTTCCTGTACGCGCCAGAGCACCTGCCGGGCTTCTTGCGGCAACAGGTTGGACGATGTCTGGGGCATGCGGAAAAACTCGTTGGTCAACAGATAGTCGTGCATCACCACGTTGCGCGGCACACCCAGCGCCAGCAGAATCAGCGCCGCCGC
>JANLUX010000382.1:0-1717 GCA_031363705.1 Bacteroidota bacterium | reverse complement strand
AGCCTCGATTCAGGTCGAGGAACAGCCAAAACAAAAACCCGCAAGGTGCGAGCCTTGCGGGTTTTTTGCCATTTAATTTGCGTTCACTAAATTGGCAGTAAAGTAATCCAGAGGAGGCCATATGCAAAGACCAGTTTTTTTGTCGGTTGGTGGACAGCGCGACGCTGCGTTCACAGGGAGAGTGCATCACTTGCTTGGAGATGCGCTCGCGTATCACTACCAAATTACGGGCGAAGAAAACGTGGCGATGTGGCCTGAAATTGAAGCGCAAATCCAAGGTTGCCGCATCTTTGTCGTTTTCTGGAGTCACGACTATCTGAATAGCAGTGCCGCAAAACGGGAACTGGCCTTTTTCCGAGGACTTGCCGAGTCAAACCCGGCTGCAAACAAAGATTTAATCGTTGTTCCTCTGGAATCTGGTGGGCCGAGCATTAGTAGCAGTCGGTGGATAAATCCAGTCACAAATCATATTGACGAATATGTGCTGGGTGCATGGCGCGAAATAAGAGCGGTTGACGCAGGCGCTGACCCAGTCCGGATTAACGATCTCATCAGAAGGAAACTTGCGATAAAAAGTGTATTCAGCGAAGTGTTGATCCCGCGGGGTTGGATCGTTGACCAGTTCAAAACCGCCATCAATCAAGCAAACTATCTGGCACGGGAACTTTTATTCGTCTCGGGCCTTGAGGGCGACGGAAGGCGCACTGCACTGCGGCAATACATGCTTCAAGCGCATCCGAATCGAGTCGAAAAACAGGTTTTCATGGAGTCGGTAGATGGGCCAGAGGATTTGTTAATTCCGTTGATGGAAGTAGCAATGCTGACCGTTGAGCAACGCTCTGACGTTTTGGGAAAAATAAAAACTGGAGCAACAAGCGCTTTAAAAGAAGTGCGCCGCATACTGCACATCGCGCGAGACAACAAGTCTTACTACATCGTCACGATAGGCCGATTTATTGGCGTTGACGGCGCGGCAATACCCCAGTGGATGTCTGAAGTGCTGAATGTTTTCAAAGTCGGTCCCAACCCACTTATTTTCATCGTGACTTCCAACCCTGTCACAGATGGCTTGCTTTCACATTTTCCCAATTCTCAACGCATACGGGTGCCTGGTTTGGAAGAGGAAGAAGCCAATGAGTTGGTGCATAAATTGGCGTTTGAAGACCCGCATCCACAGCGATGGACTAGCCAAAAGAAGGCGGCAGTCGCAAGTGCCTGTGGCAGCAGTCCTAGTCTGTGCAAGTCAGTCATGCACGCAATGTGCCTGGAACCCACGCTCGACTTTGTCGACCAGATCGCCCAACGCGCCGAGGAAAACTTTGGCCAAGCCCTTGCCAGCCTCATGGCGCATTGGGTTCACCATTACAAAGATCGGGCTAGTGACTTGATGGCGCTGAGGGTTATTGAGAAGTTGGGTTTAACCAGTAAGGAAGCCCTCGACGAAATTCTTCAACCCATCGTGCAGCAACATGGGGAATACGACCTCTATGGCTTGCGAGATCAAGGCCTTGTAGAGCAACTATCTGATGGTATCTATCGAATACCCCCTTTGGTGCAACGACGCCTGGGAGATGCGCTATGGGCCAATGTTGATGAAAGTTCGGTTGATCGACTTTTTGGGAGGTTTTCCAAAAACGTGTTGGTTGCCAAGACAGAGTATGGCGCGGTGTACGCGGTCAATGCAATTAATACGTCATTGCGAATGGGAAGCGATCAT
>JANLUX010000379.1:0-11751 GCA_031363705.1 Bacteroidota bacterium | reverse complement strand
TAAGATTATCAATAAATATAAATGGATTGCGGTGAGGGAGTACAGTTTCAATATGCTCTTTTGCAATAAGTGACTTTATCGTGAGCGGTTTTAAGTTTGAAGTTGCTGCGCCTGACATTATTTTTTCCATTGGATATTTTTTTTTCGGTTTAAATTTAAACCTGTTTTATTTCAGTGGTAAAAATCAAAATAATTAAACCATTGTTCGGGAGTTGCTTTTACTTTTTTCTCCAAATCATAAACATATTGCAGGGCAAATCCTTCCGGGGTCAATCGCTCATTTATGGGTTTAGTAGCACTTAATTCATAGTTATATTTTCCATTTTTAACTGCATACACAAATGAAACTGGCGCATCAAACTTTGATGCAATAATAAAAGGACCCAGCGGAAACTTCGCTTTTCTTCCTAAGAAATCCATCTCAATATATTTAGCTCCCTCTAAAAAGCGGTCGGCATGTATTGCAACAAACTCATTATTTCTTAAGGCATTGTTGATAAGGATCACATGCGACAAATCATCTTTGATGGGAATAATATTGAAGTGAGATCCGCCAGTGGTATCGTGGAGAAAATTTTTTATTTTCTCGACTTCGGCATCCAGCATTACGACATTAATTTTTGGAGTCACTCTCTTTTTAAGCAGGTTACCAGCTGTTTCCCAATTGCCAAGATGAGCACTTAATAGAATCCCTCCTTTTCCACCGTTCTTCATATCAATAAGAAATTCTTCTCCGCTAAATGTGTGAGTAAACTTTTTATCATTTCCAATTAAAAACGCCACTCCATCAACAAGTGTCTGACCTAAGACATAAAAATTTTTTCTGGTCAGTTTTTTTGCTTCCGTAGGCAGGTATCCTAAACTTCGTTTGTAAAAATCAATCATTATTCTTCTCTTGTCCTTCTCAAATAAAAAATAATAATAGGAAACAATTTGCAGAATGAGGTAGGAAAAGCCAAGCCCAAGTGTTTTAATCAGGAAAACAAATATCTGGTAGCCAATTAGCGGACCTTTGGTTTTGCCATCCCAGCGACTCATTACTATGCAGCCACTTTTCGTTCCACGAGATCATAAAAATCATTGAATGAAACGATATCTTTAAAATCTTCAGCAGTCACTTTAAAACCGAAATTCTCTTCTATAACCACCACCAGATCAACATAATCAAGGCTATCTAAATCCAGGGTTTCCTTTAAATTGCTTTCAGGCAATATCTTACTTTTATCTACTTCAAATTCACTTGATAAAAACTCTTTTGTGGTTTCAATTATTTCTTCTCGGTTCATTTCTTATTTTAAATTAACGTTCGGACAGGCATGCTGATTACCGTAACGGAAGGGTATTTTTAAAAAGTTCCCAAAAATAGGATTTTTTGCCCAACTACAGGCAACTTTATGCTAATCAATTGTGTAAACTAAAAAATAATCACCGGTTTTTTCATACCACAATTGCACCTCCGATTTTTGATTATTTAAGCGCATTGTTCCCTTAATTTTTCCCTCGTTGCTAACTTTAAAAGGATGAACATGTAAACATTTTTTAAAATCAGCGTATTCCTGCCCGCCCATTTTATACAATGCTTCTTTGGCACACCAGTAAATATGCAAGGCTTCAGTTTTATTGCTTTCAGGTAACTGCGATAATTCTGTATCACTTAAAAATTTTTCTTTCAACCTGTTTATCCGTTCAGAAATATACTGCACATCCACTCCAATGCTGTTTGATTTATTCAGCAAAATACAAACAAGGTTTTTAGAATGGGAAATGGATATGTTTGTGTCACTGTTTACCAAATAGGGTTTGCCTGATTCATGATAATTAATTTCTGTTCCTGCATACATGGCATCCATAAGCAGCCTTGTGGTGATATATTCTTTCTTTCGTTTTAATGATTGAACAGTTGATTGATCGGGAATAGTTAATAATGCATTTGCCATAGATTCAATTGCGTCATCCATTTCCCACAACCCTAAAAGGGAATTACCCTCCACTTGTTTGATATAAAACAGCCCCATGTGAGAGTCAAAAATAAGTTATTGGGTTTAAGCCATAGATGTTGCTTTGATGTAATATGGATTTTCAATGTGATTTCTACGCACTCCCCTGACCCCTAAAGGGGAAACCCACACACATCGTTATCCAGTGACATCTATCATAGTTTTGAATTGATATTTTTGAAAGAATTTGGAAAGAAATATGTTTTATGGAGCAACGCCTGATTTGTTTTCAAAAGCAAAGCAACTTCGTGAGAATATGACTTTAGCAGAAGACATTTTGTGGCAACGATTAAGAAAAAATCAATTTGGTTTCAGATTCAAACCTCAGCATCCTATTGATATTTTTATTGCAGATTTTTATTGTCATCCATTAAAATTAGTTATCGAAATCGATGGAGAAATTCATCAATTTCAAATGGATTATGATAATGGAAGAACAGAAGAATTAAAAAACCAGGGCATAACAGTTATCCGTTTTTCAAATGACGAAGTTTTAAATCAAATTGATTTGGTTGAAATAAAAATAAGAACGGTAATGGAACAATTAAAAATGAATGTCAAAACAAAATAAAAAAGAAATTGTAGATTTTGTGTGAGGTTTCCCCTTTAGGGGTCAGGGGTGAGCGGATCAGCAAACGGAATAACAAAATAGGGATGCTTAAACAAAATTGAAAAAAAATTGTAAAGATTATGTGTGAGGTTTCCCCTTTAGGGGTCAGGGGTGAGCCGATCAGCAAACAGAATAACAAAACAGAAATGTTTAAATACAATATAAAATGAAATTGTAAATGTTTTGTGTGAGGTTTCCCCTTCAGGGGTCAGGGGTGAGTGCAGTGATAAACTTTCTTCATACAACAAATAATTAAAACAACCCTGAATTGTTCTGATATTTGCACCCGTTTTAATAATAATATGCAGCGTGACACATTTTCTGAAATAAAAAAGAAAAAGAAAACTCCGGGACAAAGATTCGTTCGGAGATTTCTTATAACTATTATTGTTTTTCTTTCACTTGCCATTGTTTTTGCAATACTCATTTACATTCCTGAACCTTCTGTCAATAAAAAATTATCACCTGCATCTTTTACAAGACATAAAACTGCTGACGGAAGTTACACGGTAAATAATTGTCATCTCTTAAAAAACAAATATGGTGTTTATGAACTGTATATTGAAGGTGATGATTATGAACGTGGGTTGATTTACGGTGTATTAGCGAAAGAACTGATTGAAAAGCAGGAAGGATTTTTTGTTAATCAAATCCATGCATTGGTACCGAATTCGGTGTATCGTGGTTTTTTGAAAATGCTGGTTGCCTGGTTCAATAAAGATATTTATAAGTTTATTCCGGAAGAAAACCTGAGAGAAATTTATGGGGTCTCAAAATCTTTTTCTGATAAATATGATAATGTAGGTCCGAAATATTACAGGATATTAAATTACCATGCTGCTCATGATATAGGTCATGCAATGAATGATTATAACTTAGTGGGTTGTACTTCCTTTGCAGTAAATAAAAACTTATCAGAAGACAGTACTTTACTCATTGCACGCAATTTTGATTTTTATCTCGGAGATGGATTTGCAGAAGACAAACTCATGATTTTTGTTAATCCTACACAGGGTTATAAATATGCATCCTATGCATGGGCAGGTTTTACAGGTGTTGTTTCAGGGATGAATGAAAAAGGATTATCAGTAACGATCAACGCATCGAAGTCGGATGTGCCGTATGGTTCCAAAACTCCTATTTCCATTCTAGCAAGAGAGATTCTCCAACATGCAAAAAATATTGAGGAAGCAATTGCAATAGCTAAGAAAAGAGAAACATTTGTTTCTGAAACATTGTTAATAGGTTCGGCTGAAGATGATCGTGCTGAGCTGATTGAAAAATCACCAAAGAAATTTGATGTTTATCAGAGTAATGAAAATTATCTCGTTTGCGCCAATCACTACCAGGGAGATATTTTTATGAAAGATTCTGCCAATCTTCAGAACATCGAAAACAGTGACTCTAAATACCGGTATAACCGTGTTAATGAATTATTGAAACCGGAATTACCATTAAATTACAAAGAAGCAGCCGGTATTTTACGAAACAAAGAAGGTGAAGGTGGAAAAGAAATTGGTTATGGAAATCCAAAAGCGCTCAATCAATTACAGGCGCATCATGCCGTTCTCTTTAAACCTAAAAAAATGGAAATGTGGGTTTCTGCTTCACCCTACCAGATTGGGAAATTTATTTGTTATGATTTGAATAAAGCTTTGACAGGTAATAAGGATAATAAAATAGATTCGCTCACCATAGAGGCTGATCCATTTTTATTTACTGAGGATTATAAAAAATATGAAGCCTATAAAGTAACCAAACAAAAAATTTTCAGGTATGTGATGGAAAATGTTGCACTTGAGTTGAGTGAAGATGAAATTACACGATTCATAAAAAACAATCCGCTGAATTATATTACCTATTGGGAACTGGGGGAATATTTTAAGAAGAAGAAAAATTATTCACGTGCTGTAAAATATTATGAGCAGTCACTTAATCATGAAGTGGCATCGAAACAGGAAGCAGAAAAAATAAAACAACGAATAGAAACGTGTCGAAAAAAAATAAAAAGTTAAACACAGATTAATCCAATTCCATCTGTCAATCTGCGACTGAAAAAATAGCATGAAAACCTTAAAATCATCTCCTGAAATAGAATTTGCTTCCGCAAAAAAGATTATTTCTTTTCAGGAGAAAGAATTGACACAACTTTTAAAATACCTTGCTAAGAATTCTAAATATTACCAGGCTGTTTTTAAAAAGAAAAGTATAGCTATTAATAAATCCTCCTTTTCAATCTTAGAAAAATTACCATTTACCACCAAAGATGATTTAGCACTGCACAATGATGATTTTCTCTGTGTCAGGAAAAATAAAATTGCGGATTTTGTAACCACCTCCGGAACCTTAAGTGATCCTGTTGCGTTTTATCTCACCAATAAAGATATTAAGCGGTTGGCTTATAATGAGGCGATCTCCTTGCAATGTGCAAATGGAAATAAAAATGATGTTTATCAATTGATGACAACCATTGATAAACGATTTATGGCAGGACTGGCTTATTATCTTGGCGTGAGTTTGATTGGAGCCGGAATCATTCGCGTTGGTCCAGGAGCTCCTTACCTGCAATGGGATTCGATTAAACGGTTTCATCCGACTGTGTTGATTGCAATACCTTCTTTTATTCCGCAGCTGGTAAAATATGCGCATGAAAATAATATTGATTATAAAAACTCATCCGTAAAATCCATTGTATGTATCGGTGAGCCCGTTCGTAATGCTGATTTCTCATTAAATGAATTAGGTAAACGAATCACCTCTCAATGGGATGTAAAACTTTATTCCACTTATGCATCCACGGAAATGGGTGCTGCATTTACGGAATGTGAATATGGAATGGGAGGCCACTTGCATCCTGAACTTTTGGTATTGGAAGTTGTAGATGAAAAAGGAAAAGCAGTTAAAGAAGGTGAAGTGGGAGAAGTGGTAATTACAACATTAGGCATAGAAGGAATGCCATTGCTCAGGTACAAAACCGGAGATTTATGCAACGTATATTATTCTCCCTGTAAATGCGGAAGAAATACAACACGGCTCGGACCTGTGGTTGCACGTCAACAGCAAATGATAAAGTTTAAAGGCACCACTATTTTTCCGGGAGCTATTTTTGATGTACTGAACATGGTGAATGAAATTGATTTATTCCAGGTTGAAATATCGCGTGATGAATTTGCCAATGATCTTATTTCAATATTGCTTCCTTCTGAAATTTATTCAGTTGAGTTTGAACATAATCTTAATTCATTATTCAAATCAAAACTGAGAGTAACACCGGTTTTAAAATTTATATCGAAAGAAAATCTTAGTACAAAAATTTTGAAAGAGGATAAACGCAAGCCTGAAAGGATAATATATATTTGAATTTTAAAAAATAAATTTTTTGGTTTCACAAAAAAGGTAATTCCCTCAACAATAAAAAATCATCTCTCACAATGAAATTTATTAATAGTCTGGAGTTTGCCAAGCAGTGTGATGCTAATGATGATTTAAAAGATTTTCGTGAGCAATTTTATTTTCCGCAACACCATGGCAAGAACACTTTATACTTTACCGGTAATTCATTGGGGTTGCAACCAAAAAAAACTTCTGAATACGTAAACCAGGAATTAAAAGACTGGGCCGATTTAGGTGTTGAAGGTCACTTTAAAAAAGATACGGGTTGGTTTGGTTATCATGAATTATTACGTGAGTCAACAGCAAGATTAGTTGGAGCATTACCTCATGAAGTAGTTGTGATGAATCAACTCACTGTAAATCTTCACTTATTGATGGTTACATTTTATCGCCCTACCAAGCAACGTTATAAAATAATTTGTGAAGAAGGAGCATTTCCATCAGATCGTTATGCCTTGCAATCACAAGTTAAATTTCATGGCTTTAATGCAGAGGATGCATTGATAGAATTAAAGCCAAGAGCCGGAGAATATTTATTGCGCGAAGAAGATATTTTAAAAGCGATAAAAGATTGTGGTGATGAATTAGCTGTGTTGATGATGGGCGGTTTGAATTATTATTCAGGTCAGGTATTCGATATGCAAACGATTGCAAAAGCTGTACATGATGTTGGTGCTTATGCAGGATTTGATTTGGCACACGCTGCAGGAAATATCCAATTGAATTTGCATGCATGGAATTTAGATTTTGCCTGTTGGTGTTCTTATAAATATCTCAATGCTGGTCCCGGTGGTGTTGCAGGAGTTTTTATTCACGAGCAACATGCAACGAATAAAGCACTACCGCGGTTTGCAGGTTGGTGGGGGAATAATCCGGAAACAAGATTTCAAATGCTGCATGATTTTGATCCGGTAGCATCTGCTGATGCATGGCAACTGAGCAACGCCCCCATATTACCAATGGCAGCGTTACGTGCTTCAATGGAAATATTTGATAAGGCTGGAATGGATGCGCTCACTAAAAAAAGTTTAATGCTCACAGGGTTTCTGCAATTTGTAATTCAAGACATTCTTGAAAAGAAAAATAACCAGTCATTGATAGATATCATTACTCCTTTCGATAAGCAGCAGCAAGGATGTCAGCTATCATTAATCATAAAACAAAATGGCAAAAAAGTTTTTGATCTGCTTACGCAGGAAGGAGTGATTGCTGATTGGCGTGAACCTGATGTGTTGCGTATTGCTCCTGTTCCTTTATATAATTCTTTTGAAGATGTATATAATTTTGGTGAAGAGTTAGAGAAAGCAATTAAGAATTAATTGTGATGAAATAAAGAAGCCCGCAACAATGGAAAAATCGAAACCGAAAACTGAAAACTCAAAACTTACCATTGTAGGTGCCGGATTAGTTGGATCATTGCTTAGTATTTATTTAGCTCGAAAAGGATTTAATGTAAGCATGTATGAACGCAGATCCGATATGCGCAAAAACAGAATTTCAGCCGGTCGCTCCATCAATCTTGCTTTAAGTGATAGAGGTTGGAGAGGATTGGAAGGAGTTGGAATCGCGGATGAAATTCGCAAAGTTGCCATACCGATGAAAGGTAGAATGATCCATACAACAGAGGGCAAAATTAATTTTCAGCCATACGGAAAAGAAGGTCAAGCCATTAATTCTGTATCACGCGGAGGATTGAATTGTGTACTCATGGATTTAGCAGAAAAAGAAGGAGTAAAAATTTATTTTAATCAACGTTGCACACATGTTGATTTAAAAAATGCATCTGCAACTTTTCAAAATGACGAAACGCATACATCAACATCTGCTGAAGCAGACAGGATTTTTGCAACTGACGGTGCATTCAGTGCTGTGCGATTGCAGATCCAGACATCACTTGATCGTTTTGAATATTCACAACATTATTTAGAACATGGTTACAAAGAATTAACTATTCCACCTGCTGCTGATGGAAATTTTGCAATGGATCCTAATGCTTTGCATATCTGGCCTCGTGGCACTTATATGTTGATTGCTTTACCAAATCTTGATAAAAGTTTCACCTGCACATTGTTTTTCCCATTTGAAGGAGAAAATTCTTTTGCTTCATTAGACACCCCAAAAAAAATGTCAGCGTTTTTTAACATTCATTTTACTGACGCAGTTGCACTGATGCCAACATTAGCACATGACTATTTTAACAATCCATCTTCAAGTCTTGTTACCATAAAATGTTTTCCATGGAGTGTGAGTGATAAGGTTATATTGTTGGGTGATGCAGCGCATGCAATCGTACCTTTTTACGGACAGGGAATGAATTGTGGTTTTGAAGATTGTGTGGTGCTTGATCAGTTGATGAATCAATATGGCGATGACTGGAAAACAATTTTTACTGAGTTTGAACAAACACGCAAACCTGATGGGGATGCAATAGGTGAATTAGCCGTTGGAAATTTTTTCGAGATGCGTGATAAAGTCGGTCATCCTAAATTTTTATTGCAGAAAAAAATTGAGGCACGTTTCAATGCAAAGTATCCTGATAAATGGATTCCGCTTTATACAATGGTAACGTACAGTCCAAAAATACGCTACAGTGAAGCAATGCGTGAAGGACAAAGACAAGAACGGATTATGCAACAAGTGATGCAACTGCCAGACATTGAAAATAAATGGGACAGTGAAGAGGTGGAAAAATTAATGCTTGAATTGCTCAGACAAAATAATTAAAAATTCTATTCAGGAATATGACTCTTGCGCTTACTAAGTTCATTAATAACCTCTTCATAAATTTTATTCAATAAATCTAAATGATGAGAGTAGTATAAAAAGCTCTCACGAAATTGCTGCTCAGTAATTTTATTTTTATCAAATGCATTTATATAATATCCGGCTGCAATATTTTTTGTTGAATCATTAAGTGCAAGATATTTATTTTGAATAGTTGCTTCAGCAATATGCACATCAACCAGCACCTGAATCATTTTATTCTTTGAAAGAATATTGTCTGGAATTTTCTCTTCTTTTTTGGAACAGGAAATAAACAGTAAAGCTGAAAAAAAAATAACACCTAAAATCTTCTTTGTGCCTTTGTGCCTTTGCGAGATAATAATTTTTATGAATGGATTCATCTTTCAAATAACAATCGTTGACCATTTACCTCTTCAAAAAATTTTCCGTTTACAAAAACTAAATTTCCGTTTACAAAAGTATGTGTAACAGCAGCGTTAAATTCTACTCCTTCAAAAGGCGACCATCCGCATTTGGCAACAATGTTTGTTTTATCAACTTTCCATTTTTTATTAAGATCAACCAAAACTAAATCCGCAAAATATCCTTCACGGACAAAACCTCTTTTTTCAATTTGAAAACAAACTGCAGGAGCATGACACATCTTTTCTACAATTTTCTCCAAGGAGATTTTTTGTTGATGATAAAACTGAAGCATTGCAACTAAAGTATGTTGAACCAATGGTCCACCCGAAGCAGCCTTGGTATAAACCTGTTGTTTTTCTTCCAGCGTATGTGGGGCATGATCAGTTGCAATAATATCAATATGGTTATTAAGTACTCCTTTAAAAATCGCATCTCTGTCCTGTGCAGTTTTGATTGCGGGATTCCATTTGATCAGATTTCCTAATCGTTCATAATCATCATCACTAAACCAAAGATGATGAATACAAGCTTCGGCTGTAATTCTTTTTTTCTCCAATGGAAATTGTTCCCGATCTGTCGGAACAAATAATGAAATTTCTTTTTCAGTAGAGATATGGAGTATATGTAAGCGTGTGTTGTGCTTTTTTGCCAACTCAACAGCAAACGATGATGACTTGTAACACGCTTCCTCACTTCTTATCAATGGATGAAATTTAACAGGGATATCATCACCATATTTTTCTTTGTAAGCAGCTAAATTATTTTTGATAGTAATTTCATCCTCGCAATGTGTTGCAATCAGCATTTCTGATTTTGAAAAAATATCTTCCAAAGCCTTTGTGTTATCCACCAACATATCTCCTGTTGATGATCCCATAAATATTTTTATACCGCAAACATTTTTGGGATTTGTTTTTAATACTTCTTCAAGGTTATTATTAGATGCTCCCATAAAAAAAGAAAAATTCGCTAATGATTTTTTTGTAGCAATCTGATATTTTTCCTCAAGTAAATTTTGCGTTAAAGTATTCGGTACCGTGTTTGGCATTTCCATGTAAGAAGTAATACCTCCTGCCACAGCAGCTTTTGATTCTGTATAAATTTCTCCTTTGTGCGTTAATCCCGGTTCACGAAAATGGACCTGATCATCAATAACACCGGGAAACAAATGCAAACCCTCAGCATTTATTTCTTTGTAATTTTTATTGGAAGAAATGTTTTTATCAATTTTAGTAATCAATCCATCTTCAATAAGCACATCAGCAGAAAATATTTTTCCTTCATTGATTATTGTTGCGTTACGAATGATGATTGAAGATGATGACATAAACAAATTTTACGGAAAAACTTTGTAGATATCCTTACGATGAACGAATCGGGCAAACTGAAAAACACTGTTTTCGAAAAAAAAGCCAATGCGGTATTCACCCATCTTTAATCTGTATGCTGTTTTATACCCAATAAGTTTTTTAACATTGCTAAGTTGCCTGATTGAATTTGCCTTTTCAACTTCTTCAATAATTTTCAGAAGGCTCGTTTTAACTTTATCATCGGAAAGAGCATCAACATCTTTATTAAAGCGGGACAAAAATTCAACCTGCATCTAACCTTTTAGTTTAGACATTATTGTTTCTCTTGAAACTTTTTTGGTGCGGTCAACTTTTTTCATCAATAAAGCCAAACCCGCATCTTCCTTTTCTTCAACAGATAAAATCTTTCCGTTAATTTTCATTCTTTTTAAAAGTTGGTGAATGAAATTAAGTTCCGTTTGGTTTTTGGGAGTTATAATTATCGAATTCATAGCTTTTTATTTTGTGTAAATTTACGACACAATTCTAATTAAATCTTTCCCACCATCTCTTCCGGTTTCACCCATTCATCAAACTGTTCTGAAGTAACATACCCCAAATCAATGGCAGTTTGTTTTAAAGTCTTTCCTTGTTTATGCGCAGTTTGTGCAATTTCTGCAGCTTTGTAATAACCAATTTTAGTATTGAGCGAAGTAACCAGCATCAACGAATTATTCAGATTATTTTTAATATTTTCTTCAATAGGTTGAATACCCACCGCACATTTATCATTGAACGAAACGCAGACATCTCCAATCAATCTTGCCGAGTGCAAAAAATTATAAATCATCATTGGTTTAAAAACATTCAATTCAAAATGACCTGTTGCTCCTCCTATATTTATAGCAACATCATTTCCCAAAACCTGTGCGGCCACCATGGTCATTGCTTCGCATTGAGTAGGATTTACTTTGCCAGGCATAATGGATGATCCGGGTTCATTATCGGGTATATGCAATTCACCGATTCCACAACGTGGACCAGATGCAAGCAACCGGATATCATTTGCAATTTTCATCAGTGAACATGCAACAGTTTTTAATGCTCCATGTGATTCAACAATTGCATCATGAGCAGCCAATGCTTCAAATTTATTTTCAGCGGTAACAAAAGGAAATTTCCGGTTATGTTTCGCAACTCAATCATGGAATCAGAGCCATTGAAAACACTTTATCGCATCTTAGTGAACTTGCTTTAGGAGGAACAGCCGTTGGAACCGGAATTAATACGCCACCTGATTACGATGTGAATG
>JANLUX010000333.1:0-4757 GCA_031363705.1 Bacteroidota bacterium | reverse complement strand
CCATTCAATGCAGCGGTCGCGCCACCAGTTTAAAACCTCCAACGATTTTTCTGAATTATCAAAATACATAAACTGCACGCAGTACTTACCTGATAGCTTTGATAAATCATAATAGGAAGTGTATCGATGAGAAGTTATGATTACATGATAATCTGCAGGTTTTTCATTTATTAATATTTCGGGAGATTGATAGAAAAACAAATCAGCATCCAGGTAAGTGCAATTTTGCAAGTTTAAATTTTTGATACAAAATAAAATTATTGAGGAAGTACAAGTCCAACAATATTCTGTTTTTGTTCGTGTAGGTTTAATCGACAATAGCTTTTCGTCCTCAAACTCTTTCAAGGTAACAAGAGTAACATTCGCTAAATTCATTTTGTTCAAGACTTCAAAAGCTTTCTCATCAAAAGGAAAAATGAATAAATGAAAATCTTTGCAATGAGCTTTCAACGATTCATACATAGCAATTCCCTTGCTCATGTAATTACTATCAAACAACGTGCAGAAATTAAGCATTCTAAATTTTAAGCGGATTTATTTGTAAAATTTATTTTTTCTTAACGATAATACCATTGTTAAAATAAAATCTATTATCTCTTATAAGTAGAGATAGAAGCAAACCAATAAGATTTAACACAAATATTAATGGAGAAAACAACACCAGTAATATTCCTCTTATTTTTGGAATGAACTTAATCTTTTCCGCTATCAACATCCTGAAATCATTTATGTAAACCTGTAAAAGGACAATAAAAAATTCGGGACCATTGAGAATTTTTTTAAGGCTGACTACCTCAAATCCATTTTTATTCATCAGGTATTTTAACCCATAAGAAGAATATCTTCCGTAATCACTGGGAACCTCATGTTCATTCCAAATAAATGGTGTAGTAAGTAAAAGATGTCCTCCGGGTTTTAGGACGCGGCTAACCTCTGTTAAAAAAAGATCAGGTTCAAATACATGTTCTAAAACCTCAAAGCAAACTGCATTATCAAAAGAATTGTTTTCAAAAGGAAGTATTTTACCATCATAATAATATTCTATGTCTTCATCAATGTGCGAGTGCCCTTCGTTTTCAATATCAACACCAATGTATTCATTACAACTAAATAATTCCTTATACGGCTTTGAACCGCAACCAATATCTAAAACAGATCCTTTAATATAACCAGCATTACTTTGAATAAATTTTAATAACGCCCTTCTTGGTATGTAGAAATCATTGATGATTAATCCTAATAAGGATGGATGAAATGACTCTCTCTTAACTATCTCAACAATTCTTTTCATCAATTTTAATTCTATTGAAACTTCAAAGCACCTATTTTAACTTTAAAAAAAATCCTTTAAACTCCGATTGAATATTGGCATTGTCATTCAAAGGATAAGTTGTGATCAGCTCGTAATCTGTTAAAATAAACTGCATAAACTGCTGTTTGCTAAAAAACCAGCTTGGGTAACTCCCTTTATTGATTTTTTCAGGTATGTGCTGAATCGTAAGCCGATCATTTCCTCCATCAATGTATGGTGAACGTTCAATAATGATGTAAGGAAATCTTTGCTGCATAAATTTTTGCAACCATTCATAAGGATTGGGTAAGTATTGCAGAACACTTGCCAATATTAATACATTTGGCTGGTACTTTCTTATCGCATCTTCAATTGAATATTCGAACTTTAACACTTCGCTTTCAAACAGTGATTTGCCGCTTTCAACAAAATTTTTCTGTTCAATCACACACCAGGTTAATGAATTTAACCCTTCAAGCATTTTTTTGTTTTGAATATAAGTACTGCCAAGAGATCCGCCAAAGTCAATTACACTAAGATTCCCCTTGTATTCAGCTGCTACTTTTAAAACACACGCAAGTAATTCCCATGAATATTCTTGATCGTAAAAAAGCGCACCGTCTCGCTCAAAAGCGGCTTCACCATTTTTAACTTTTAATGCCGATTGTTTTATCTTCTCTAAAACTTCTGAAGCATCATACCCCTTGCATTGTTGACTTGCTTTAGTCCAGTCAGAGTAATTTCCTTCCCAATAAATAAATTCATTTTTATTCAGTTTCTTATATAGCGATGTTAGACTTTCATATATAAATGGAGGAAGAATTTTCTTTAACATTTACTTAAGCATTAGGAAACAAAAGTCTTTTATAAATCTTATACACCTTATGTTTAATTTTACTTTGAATATTCATACCAGCATTGCGATGTAAAAATTTTCCGAATAATTTCTCAATCAGATAATTATTTTTTATTGATATTTTACCGAATAAGACTGGTTGATTGTAGACATCAGTATTTAAATAATCAATTGCTGTGTTATGATGTGTAGCTTCCGGATCGTTCCCTTCATGTTTCACCAGTGAATAAGCTGGATATAAAGTTAACTTATTGTGAAGGTATGCCACCGCTCTCCAGTTAATTGCCCACGAATCAGTTTTACCTGTAATCTGTTTTTTCATTTGCCGCATAAAAGGATATCCGCCATAAAAATTAAATTCTTTCTGTAATCCTTTATCTTTTAATTGATCATAAAGTTTTGAAGTATTGTTGTCAAATAAATCCCATGCTCTCTTCCATGTTGCCCAACCTAAACAGCCCGGATCGCGGATAAAAAAGGTGGTGTCTGCAATAATTTTTTCTACTCCAGCAGGATAAACAAATCCATGAATGGCTATAACATCTTCGTCTGATTTATAGAGATTCAAAGCTCCATTGAAATACTGTAAAAAATAAGATGAGAGTGTAAGGTCATCTTCAAGAATAATTGCTTTTTCATGTTTATTAATCACATCAGTAACACCTTTAATGATAGATTTTGCCAATCCCTTATTCACTTCTGATTCAACTATAATAGTCTCCTTACACCATTGTTCATTCTTAACAACTTTTCTGGTTTCTTCAATTTTTTTTACTTGTGTTTGAGTGGCATTTGGTTTTGGCCCGTCACAAAAAATATACAAAACACTTTCTTTTGCTTCTTTGTTTTTCATCAGACTTTGAAGCGTACGTAACGTGTGTTCTGGACGATTGTAAACAAAAAGAATTATTGGTGCTAAATTATCCATAGACTAATTTCAATTCCGCAAAATTATGGAGATCATACATTGCTAATATATTTGAATTCATTTTTTAAATTTTTTAAATACTGTTGTGATAACATTATTTAAATCTTCCGAAATCTTCCATTTCAGAATGATTCCAACAAATATTATTGAAATGATAATTGATTTCACTGATAGCAAAAGCAAATTGGATAAAATATCTGAATGCACTTCAGGGAAAATCAATGTGACTGCATAAGTGATCATTACAATTAATAAAATCAAAAACGATTTTTTGGAGTATGGTTGAATTTTAAATTTCATCCATACATAAATCAACTTAATAAGCGTGTAAATAAATATGGAAGTTGCTGCTGCAAATGCTGCACCGTTAATTCCATAAACAGGTATAAAAACGAGGTTGAAACAAATGGTTAATAATGCAAGCACGGCTATGGATGTAAGTCCGAAGCGAAAGAATTTGGAGTTTAAAATAATTTCAGTATTTACACCTGATGCCATGTCAATTAAACGGGCAAGAGCGATAAAAAAAACTACATATTTACCTTGATTATAAATAGCAGTGTTGGGCATTATTGCAAATATTGCGTCAATGTTACACCATATTATCAGAAACAAAAACGACCCTGCGATTAACTGATTGAGTGCAGTTTTTTCATACAGTTCTTTAACCTGTGGCAAATCATTTTTATTTAATGCATTTACAAGTATGGGTGTTGATATCTGTGTTATGGATCGTTTCGGAATTTCAATAACTGTGGCAATAAATAAAGCCATTACATAAATACCTGTTGATTTTAAATTAGTCATTGCAGGAAGCATCAGCACATCAATTTTTGTAGAAAGCATGTGTCCCAATCCTCCTAAGACTATAAATAATCCATACACAATCATCTCCTTTAATGTACTGAAATTTAAAAATGAAAAATTTCTATACAGATCAAGCTTACCAAGTTTTTTTAAATAAATAATTAGCAAGAGAGGAGCGCAACCTATTGCAGCAATCATAAACAGGAGATACCAATCGAAGCTGATGATATGTGCTGCAAAAAGAAGTATCAGTATTGAGTTTGAGAGCTTCAGAAAAATTTCGCGTACGATTGAAGAAACCACAATACGTTCATTAACCTGGCAATAAGCTTCGAAAATATTTAGGTATATTGAGAATAAAACAATTGGAAGAAGGTAATAATAGTATTCAATGAGCTCAGGTGCGTTAGCCTGGTAATAATGCACAAAGATTTGTTTGGAAAAAAAATATAAAAAAAGAAAGAGGATGAAACCAACAAGACCGTATGATAAAAGAAAGTAAAGAAATCCGTGATTATTTTTCTCCTGCTGTTTGAAGTGAGAAAAATATTTAATGGCAATATACGGGATGCCAAGCTGTGCAATAGAAGTAAATAACAATGCATTTTCAAATATCACCCTGCTTAAACCTACCTCGGATGGTGAAAAATATTTTGCAGCAAGAAAAACAATATTAAAAACGCCAATGGCAACACCAACGTAAGAAACGATGGTGCTTTTAATACTCTGCCTGATTACTATTCCCATCTATTCAAATCCCAAGGCAGTTATGCTGCCTGTAAAAAATGGAAGTGCAACTGTTAATGTTTGAAATGGGAACCATCCCTGTAAAATCTATTCTCTTAAATCCTGAAGAAAGCAACAGTTGATACGAA
>JANLUX010000329.1:0-2020 GCA_031363705.1 Bacteroidota bacterium | reverse complement strand
GTTCGACTTCACCCCGCGCATGCCAATCCACGAGAGTCCAACCGCGGTGATGGCCACCAACACCGGCAGGACGTAGACCGGATCCTTAATCGAGATGTCGGGCAGCCACAGGAAACTCACACCGCGAAACTCGATGGTGTTCTGAAAGACGAAGAACAAGGCGAAGAACACGGGCAGCGGGATGAGCATCGGGAGACAGCCCGAGAGTGAACTGAACGGACTCATGCCATGCGCTTTGTACAGGTGCGTCATCGCCACCTGCAGCTTCTGCGGGTCGCCTTTGTGCTTGGCTTGAACGGCCTGCAACTCGGGCTGCAACCGTTGCATCGCCATGGAGCTGCGCATGGCCCGCTGATTGAGTGGCCACAGCAACAAGCGCACCGCCACACCAAAAATCACGAGGATCCAGCCGTAGGAGAGGCCGAGTCGGGCTTTCATCCACAACAAGAGACTGATCACCATCGTGGCGAACGGCTGCACAAGGCCCTGTAACCAGCCGCCGTATGGATTGGATGTTTCGAACTCCCGTCCCACGGCCACCATGCGTTTGAATTCTTGCGGGCCGACATACAACTCGAAGGCGGCGGCGCCATCGCGCAACGGTGTGACGACGGTGGCTTGCGCGCGTGTGGCTTCCTTGGATGCGCGAACCCCGCCGGTCACATCGAGTTCGGCGAACCCGGGCTGCCCCTGCGGGGTCAGCAGGCCAACGAGGAAATATTTGTTCTTGGCGACCACCCACGTGAGCGGTCCCGCCTCGATCTGACGTTCCCCCGGATCGAGTGACCGGAACGCGACGCTCTTCGCGTTCTGTTTCTCCGGTTTGTACGCGTAGGACAAATGCGAATGGTCTTCTGTGGTGTCCGCCTCAGACGAGTGGAATCCTGGCGGCATATCGACCAACAAATAGCTCGGCTGCGTCGCACCCGCGACGACGGCCGCGATGTTGACGCGGTAACTGTCTGGCAAGAACGAGTAGGTGATCGTCACGGCGCGTTGCGCGACGGTCGCATCGTAGCGGACCGTGGTGACACCGTTCGCTTCGGCGCGCGTCGTGCGAAAGACCTGACGATCCAGTGCGATCGTGTCGCCTGGTGTCACCAGACGGAAGGCGATCAACCGGTCACCCGTGTTCGCAAACTCCACCGGATCTCCGGTGTCGCGTGTGCCTTTTTTGAGCGCCTTGTACTGCTGCATCTGGGCGCCAATCAGCGACGCTCCGCGGTTTGTGGTGCGAAACACCGCGCGCGGTGTTGTGACGGCCGTCGTTTCAACGGTCATCCCCGACACCGAATCTGCTGGCCCGGTGTTGGTGGGCGTGGATGGGGCGACGGGCGGCACAACCACACTGCGTGAGGTGTCGCTGCGCAACGACGTATCCGAGGTCAGCGCCACCGCGCCCGGTGCCGGCTTTGGCGTCGGGAACAGGATTGGCGTCAGGACGAGAACGGCCGCCATCAAAACGACGGCGAGGACAATGCGGCGAGGTTCCATGATTCGAAAGAGATACCGCCGAGGGGCTGGACGATCGCGCGCTGATCGCGCGATCAGGGCACCGGGTCGAAGCCCCCGGGCCGAAAAGGATGACAGCGCCCGATACGGCGGAGCGCCAGCCACCCGCCGCGTAACGCGCCGTGACGCGCAAGCGCCTCGATCGCATACGTGGAACAGGAAGGATAATAGCGGCACGACCCGCCAAAGATGGGTGACAGGACGACCTGATAAGCGCGTACCGCGCCGATGCACAACGTGCGTGGCAGCCGAGCAAGCCGATGACGACCGGTTGGCGTGTGCGGCGGCGATGCACTGGTGTCCATACGCATCCTACGGCGCCGGTGGCACTGGGGTGTCGGACTTGAGCGGCGGAAGTGTGAGCGTGGCCAGCTGCCGAGCCGCGTGCTGTACTTCGTGTCGCAGCGTGTCGAAGTCGCGCCTGTACGCTTGCGGCACGACGCGAATCACGACGTCCATTGGGTGGAGCAGCGGCAGGAGCTCCACGCGCACCAGTTCGCGCAGCCGT
>JANLUX010000302.1:0-13213 GCA_031363705.1 Bacteroidota bacterium | reverse complement strand
CCATTCACTGTAATTGATGTTGGCTGATTTACAGTAAATGACTGTTGTCCCGTACATCCTGAATTATCAGTTGCGGTAACTGTGTATGTATTTGCAGCAAGGTTTGTTTGATCTTCAGCTGTACTTGTATTGCTCCATAAATAAGTATAGCCACCTGTGCCTCCTGATGCAGTGATATTAATTGCACCATTAGTTAATCCATTGCAACTTACATCTGTTATTATGCCTGTTATAGTAATTGCTGATGACTGGTTAATTGTAAATGATTGTTGCGATGTACATCCCAAAGAATCTGTCACCGTTACTGTATAAGTGTTAGCTGATAAACCTGTTTGGTCTTCAGTTGTGCTTGCATTACTCCAGTTATATGTAAATGGTCCTGTTCCTCCGGAAGCAGTTATATCAATTGCTCCGGTAGATGCTCCATTGCAATTCACATCAGTAACTGTTCCTGTAATGGATATTGAATCAGGCTGGTTAACAGTGAAGGTGGCCTGTTCTGTGCATGCTGAAACATCTGTAACAGTAACTGTATAAGTGCCCGCAGGTAAATTTACCACGTCTTCGGTTGTATCATTGTTGCTCCATAAATAACTGTAAGGACTTGCTCCTCCACTTGGTGTTATATCAATTGCTCCTGTTGAATCTCCATAGCAGGATACATCCGTTACAATACCGGTAATGGTGATTGCAGCCGGCTGTATAACTGTAAATGATTTTGTGAATACACAATTATTTGCATCAGTAATACTTACTGTGTAAGAATTTGCATTTATATTGACAATGTCTTCAGTGGTATTGCTGTTACTCCATAAATATTGGTAAGGAGATGTTCCGCCAACAGGTGAAATGTTGATGGAACCAGTGGGTGTATTAAAACAACCGACATTGGTAACATTCGATGAAAGCGTTAAAGAATCAGGTTCTGATATACTAAATGTAGAGTTGACAACACATAGGTTTCCGTCTGTTATTGTACAAGTATAAATCCCTGCTGTAAGATTCGAGATATCCTCTGTTACTGCCAGGTTGCTCCACTGATAGATATAACCTGGTGTTCCATTCGAAACACTGATGTTAATTGCACCGTTGCTTTGACCGTGACAATTTACATTGGTAACTGATGAAGCAGTAACTACCGGAGCCCCACTATTTACTATTGCTATCTGATCACTTGCAGAGCATGTGTTTTGATCTGTTACAGTACAGGTGTAAGTATTTGCAGCAAGATTTATAATAGTAGCAGTAAGTGCATTGGTATTCCACCGGTAACTGAATGACCCTGTTCCACCTTGTGCCAATGCAGTAATACTTCCATTGTTAAGATTGCAATCAGCATTATCAGGAGTAAAATCAATAGTGATAGGTTGTGGTTCAGTAACACCGAATGATTGCACACCAGTACAACCATTAACATCTGTAGCTGTAACAGTATAATTTCCGAGGATAAGATTTGTCTGATCTTCAATCGTACTACTATTACTCCATAGATAAGTTGGAACACCGGTACCTCCTGTTGTGGTTACATCAATTGCTCCATCGGATCCACCATTGCAACTCACATGAGTAATAACTCCATTAACTGCAACAGCTAACGGCTCATTTACATTAAACGTTCTTACACGAGTGCATCCATTTACATCAGTAGCTGTAACAGTATAAGAATTTGCCACCAGATTTATCTGATCTTCAACAGTGCTGCTGTTACTCCACAAATAGTTAAACGAACCTACTCCTCCTGAGGTTGAAATATTGATAGCTCCATTTGTACCTCCATGACAACTAACTCCCGAAATTGTGGCTGACACTACAATTGCTAAAGGTTGAGTTACAATAAAAGATTGTTGAGACGAGCAATTATTTCCATCCGTAACTGTAACGATATAGGTATTTGCAGGGATGTTTGTCAAGTCCTGTGTTGTGGATGAATTACTCCATAAATAAGCCAGTGATCCTGCACCACCACTTGCAGAAATATTGATTGCACCATTATTTCCATTGTTACAACTTACATTAGTTACATTGCCTGAAACTGAAATGGCATTTGGCTGTGCTATTACAAATGATTGCTGCAGTGTACAATTATTTGCATCGGTAACGGTAACTGAATAGTTGTTTGCACTGAGATTTAGCTGATCTTCAAGTGTGCTGTTGTTGCTCCATAAATAGGTATATGATCCCACTCCTCCAGACACTGAGATATTGATGGCACCTGTTGTTCCGGTATTGCAGTTAACATCTGTTACGCTGTCAGTTAGTGAAAGCGCAGTGGGCTCAGTTATTGTAAAAACACGTTGCCTTGTACAATTATTTGTATCAGTAACTACTACAGTGTAAATATTAGCAACAAGACCAGTAATATCCTGGTTAGTGCTGTTATTGCTCCACAGATATTGATAAGGTTGAGTGCCGCCATTGGGATTAATATTAATGGAACCGTTATTGCCACCATTGCAACTTACATCAGTGATGGATCCCGGAATAGCGATTACATTGGGCTCTGTAAGAGTGTATGTTACTGATGTGGTGCATGAGTTATTATCTGTTACCGTAACAGTATAATTGCCAGCTGACAGATTTGAAATATCTTCTATGGATGCAAGGTTGCTCCATTGATACACATAGGATGGTGCCCCACCTGACACCGTTATGTTAATAGCACCATTGCTTTGCCCGTTACATTTAACATTTGTAATGGTAGATGATATTATTGATGGTGAACCTGCATTATTGATGGTTATGGAATGCATAACACTACAGTTATTTTGATCAGTAACTGTAACAGTATAAGTATTTGCTGCCAGATTGGTGATGGTTGCTGTAGTGGCATTATTACTCCACAGATAACTGAGTGTTCCTGATCCTCCTGAAGCGGATGCAGTAGCGCTTCCGTTTGAAAGATTGCAGACAGCATCATTTTTACTTACTAATAATATAACGGGAGTGGGCTCGCTAACAACAAAAGAATTTTGCGAAGTACAATTGTTTACATCAGTTGCAGTAACGGTGTAGGTATTTGCTGAAAGATTATTTTGATCCTCCACAGTGCTGCTATTATTCCATAGGTAAGTAAAACCTCCTGTTCCACCTGAGGTGATGATATTTATTGCTCCGTTTGATCCCCCGTTACAGTTCACATTTGTTACAGCTCCATTAATTAAAATAGCATTGGGTTCATTAACATTAAATGTTTGTTGATTGGAACAACTGTTTGCATCCGTTACAGTGACTGTATATAATCCGGCACTTAAATTATTCTGATCTTCAATTGTGCTGCTGTTGCTCCACAAATAACTCAACAATCCTGTTCCGCCACTTGCTGTTATTCCAATTGAACCATTGGTGCCATTGTTACAGCTAACATCTGAAACAAGACTGTTAATTGTAATTACAGCAGCTTCTGTAACAATAAATGAATCTTGTTTAATACAATTGTTTGCATCTGTAACGGTCACTGTATAAGTTGCTGCTGTCAGATTTATCTGATCCTCTACCGTGCTGTTATTATTCCATAAATAAGTTAAAGTACCTGTTCCACCACCGGCAGTAATATTTATAGCACCGGTATTTCCATTATTACAATCCACATTTGTAATAGTTCCGGTTAATGTTAAAGCATTGGGTTCAGTAACAATAAATGATTTTTGTAACGAACAGTTATTTGCGTCTGTAACTGTTACCGTATAAGGATTTGCTGCAAGGCTATCCTGATCTTCATCAATGCTGTTATTATTCCACAAATAATTTAATGCGCCTGTACCGCCTGTAACTGTAATATCAATTGCTCCCTGCGGTACACCGTTGCAGGTTAAATCGGTTATCACTGAATTAAGAATTAACTCTGCAGGCTGTGTAACCGTAAAAGTATTTTGCACGGTACAATTCAAGGAATCAGTAACAGTAACAGTGTAATCACCGGCAATAAGATTTAACTGATCTTCACTGGTGCTGCTGTTATTCCACAGAAAAGAGTAATTACCTGTTCCGCCTGTTACTGTAATATTAATTGCTCCGTTTGAATCACCAAAACAATTTAAATTGCTAACGATTCCTCCAATCTGAATCGTGTCGGGCTCTGTCACCTGAAAAGACAATTGTGATTTACAGTTAAGTGAATCCGTTACTGTTACTGTATAATTGCCAGCAATTAAATTCGACTGGTCTTCCAGTGTACTGTTGTTATTCCATAAATAAGTAAGTGGTCCTGTTCCGCCATTGGCAGTTATATCAATTAAACCCGTATTCTCACCATGACAATTTACATTCTGAATAACAGAACTTATTGAAATTGCCTGACCTTCGGTGATATTAAAACCCGCTTGTTGTGAGCAACTGACAGAATCAGTTACTGTAACCGTATAACTACCGGCAAACAGATTATTTTGATTTTGATTAGTGCCGCCATTACTCCATAAATAAGTTAATGGTCCTGTTCCTCCGGAGGCATTCAGCGCAATAGCTCCATCTGATGTTCCATTACAATCATTATTCGTCACCGTTCCGTTAATTGAAATAATAAGCGGTTCTGCAATATCGAATCCTGTTGATGATGAACAATTATTCAAATCAGTAACTGTAACAACATAAGTACCTGCCACCACACCCGTAATATCCTGTGTAGTTGTATTATTGTTCCAGAGATAGGTGTAAGGCGAGGCTCCGCCCGTAACCGAAATATTACCTACACCATCCGATCCTCCGTTACACGTAACATCAGTAATACTCACGGAAATGCTGATAGCACCTGGCTCAATTAAAGTAGCAGAAGCTATTTGCTGATCGCTGTTATCATCGGTTACAGTAACAGTATAGGTGCCGGCTGTAATACCCGTTAAGTTTTGCGTAGTGAAACCATTGCTCCATAAAAATGTGAAAGGCGCCACACCACCATTCAAAGAAGTAGTAATTGATCCATCATTATTTCCATTACAACGGATATTAAAACCATTATAATTTGAAGGAATGAGATTTACTGTGAATTGACCATTACTTGAAAAACACGAAAAGAGCAGACACATCAGAAAAAAAAATTTCCTGACAGTTGATAAGACGTTAGCCCTCAAATGAACAAAACGCTCATTGGTGTAAAACATATTAGTAAAGTTCAAAAAATTCCGTGTATCTGTACTCCCCAAAAGTAAAAAATTGAACGATACGATCCCTTACGGAAACAACCCTTGTAAAAGGGAGGGAGCGACACCGAGCAATAGTGTTAAGATGGCACACATGGCAAGGATTGCAGGATGCATCTCATTGAAAAAAGATTTGTTTCCGGCAGTGGGGTTCACAGCAAATAATGTGTAAATCACTCTGAAATAGTAATAAACTCCAATGAGTGAACTTATAATGGCAACAATAACAAGCCACACATGTCCACTCTGTAAAGCACTGTAGAAAATATAATATTTAGCAAAAAACCCGGCAACAGGTGGAATGCCTGCCATGCTCAGCATCATAATGCTTAACAAAACCGCGATGAATGGTTTTTGTTTTCCGATTCCCGCTAAGGCTGAAACATTTTCATCTCCGTTAATGCTCATAGCGTTTAAACAGGCAAATGCTCCGATGCTGGCAAATGAATATGCTGCTGCATACAAGAAGATTGCTCCTGCTGATGTCTGATTAATTGCAACAATTGCCATCAGCATATAGCCAGCGTGTGCAATGCTTGAGTAAGCGAGCATCCGTTTAAAACTTTGCTGGTAAACAGCCATCACATTTCCTACAATCATGCTTAGTCCGGATATGACAGCTATCAATGATATCCACCATTCTGACATACCGGAGAAACAAGTGGAGAACAAACGATAAAATGCTGCAAAAGCTGCGGTCTTCACTACCGTTGACATAAAAGCTGTAATCAAAGTTGGAGAACCCTCATACACATCAGGTGCCCAGAAATGAAATGGAACGGCAGCAATTTTAAAAGTAAGACCGATCATCATCATTAAAATTCCTGCATACACAAAACCAGGAACAGTGTTGAATTGCATCAATCGCTCACGAATTTCCAACAGGTTAAAAGTAGCTGTGGCACCATAAATTAATGCAATACCAAAAAGTAAAAAGCCGGTTGCAAAAGCACCCATCAGGAAATATTTTAATCCGGCTTCATTGGAACGTATGTTTTTTTTATCGCTTCCTGCCAATACATAAAGAGAGATGGAAAGTATTTCGAGTCCGATAAAAAACATTGTTAAATCCGAATAACCAATCATGATAATGGCACCGGATAACGCAAATAAAATTAGTGAAGCATGCTCCACACGGCTCGACTCTGAAGCAAAATAATTTTGCGACATCAAAACCCACAGCAGTGTAATAAAAATAACCAGACCTATAAAAGCAACTGCATAATTATCTGACAAAAACATATAATTGTAATAACTCTGAAATGTGTTCCACTCCATCACATTTACTACAAAGCCTGCAATTAAGCCGGTTATCATCAAAAAAGTAATTGCTTTTTTAAAATGAAAAACCTCAGCCATCATAGCCAGCACTCCAAAACACGCAATTATAATTAATGCACCCATTTAATATATTTCTTTAACGTGGCTTAAAATTTCTTCCAGTGCAGGTTGAGCAACATGCATAATTGGTTTGGGATAAATTCCTGATGCAAGTATGATTGCACAAATACACAACAAAACAATTTTTTCACTCCTATGTAATCCTGTAAAAGCAGTATTACGATCAGTGGTTTCACCCAGCATTATTTTTTGATACGCACGTAACATGTAAACTGCTCCGAGAATAACTGTTAATCCTGCAACAGCAGCAAGCCATACGTTGTATTTATAAACTCCAATCAGCAATAAAAACTCACCTACAAAACCATTGGTCAATGGTAAAGCAACCGATCCTAATAAAATAACCATGAATAAAATTGAAAATAAAGGTGTGTTGTGTGCAATACCTCCTAACTGATCCAGCGAGCGTGTTTTCATTCTGCGTTCAATGATCTCAACTATAAAGAAAGCTCCCACCACATTTACTCCGTGTGCTAACATCTGCACCATCGAACCTTGTAATCCTTCAGTGTTTAATGCAAAAATCCCTGCTGTAATTAATCCCACGTGAGCAATAGAAGAATAAGCAAGTAACCGTTTAAAATCTTTTTGCACCAATGCCATGCACGAAGCATACACCACACCGATGACACATAGAATCATTACAGTGTTTCCCCATTGTGCAACTCCTTGCGGAAGAACAGGTAACATCCAACGCAATATCCCATACGTTCCCATCTTCAGCATGATGCCTGAGAGCAACATCGTTCCCTGTGCCGGTGCATCAGTGTAGGTATCCGGTTGCCAGGTGTGAAGAGGAAAAACCGGAATCTTAATTGCGAATGCAAGGAAGAAACACCAGAATAACCAGCTTTGTGTTTCAGCGTTTATCTGAACATTGTATAATGCATCAATATCAAAACTATGAGTACCAGGAGTGTGTAAGTACAACACAATTAAACCAAGCAGCATGAATAAACTTCCGGTCAAGGTGTAAATAAAAAATTTAAGGGTGATGCGAATGCGGTTTTCTCCGCCCCACATTAAGCAGATAAAATAAATTGGTATTAATGCTAACTCCCAGAAGATGTAAAATAAAAATCCATCCAATGCAACAAACACACCGTTGAGTGCAGCCTGCATGATTAATACCAATGCATAAAATGCTATTGCATTTCCAAATTCGTTTCTGAATGAAGAGAGAATTACCAGCGGAACTAAAACATTGGTAAGTGTTACTAAAAGAATACTAATGCCATCCAAACCAATTTTAAAACTGATACCTAAATTCTGTATCCACCAATAATTAAAAAGAAATTGTTGTGATACATCATTGGAGAATTGTGTGAAAGCGTAAACGTTTGCCACAAGTGTGAGCAATGATGCATACAAAGCGAATGATTTCACTTGTTGCTTACCAGGAAACAGGCAAAGCAAAGCGCCAATGAAAGGGATGATGATTAATGAGAGTGTCAACATTACATCACCAGTTTAAAGAAAAACATTAGAATAATTCCTACCACCATACTGAAAATATAAAAACCGATATTGCCTGTCTGCAGATTTTTTAAATTGCTGCTTATTAAATTCACCATTCTGCCCACTCCATTTACCACACCATCAATAATATTTATTTCAATCCAGCGATAAGTTTTGTTTGAAATCCAATCCAGCGGTTTTGTTATTGTTGCATTATAAAGTTCATCAATATAATATTTGTGATACACAAGATTTGTTACAGGACTTAGTTTTTGTTCTTCAGGTTCAGGCACCGTGTTTTTAGAAACATAAAAGCTGTATGTTCCACCAATTATCACAATCAAAACGATAACGGAAACAATAATCATTGTCCATTCAAAATTTGCGGAAGCATGATGTTCATGTGCAAATGCAATCACAGGTTGTAAAAATTTGCTGAAGTAATGATGCTCACTGAATATTTCCGGCATCCCTAAAAAACCACCCACCGTTGCGAGTACTGCAAGAATGATTAATGGCAATGTCATCACTGATGGCGACTCGTGCAGATGAGTTCGTTGTTGTTCCGTTCCTCTGAAGTTTCCATAAAAGGTTAAGAAGTATAAACGAAACATATACACTGCTGTTAAAACAGATGTAAATACAAGCAATGCAAACATGATCATTGAATGACCATGAACTTTGGCAAGTATTTCATCTTTGGAAAAGAATCCTGCAAAAGGAGGAACACCACTGATTGCTAATGTGCCGATTAAAAATGTGAGATGTGTTAAAGGAAGTTTTTTTCGTAACCCTCCCATGTTGCGAATATCCTGTTCTCCACTCATTGCATGTATCACGCTTCCTGCACAGAGGAATAATAATGCTTTAAAAAATGCATGTGTTACAACATGAAATAATGCAGTATCATAAGCACCCACACCTAACGCCATAAACATGTAACCGAGTTGTGATACTGTTGAATACGCTAAAAACTTTTTTAATGTCATTTTGTTTGAGTCCGATAGTTGCTGCAAAAATTGCTGTGACTAATCCAACTACAGCAACAATTTCAGAACTGAACGGAGCAAGTGCGTATAACACATTGCTGCGTATCACCATGTAAATACCGGCAGTCACCATCGTAGCTGCATGAATCAATGCAGAAACAGGTGTAGGACCTGCCATTGCATCAGGCAGCCACGTATAAAGAGGAATTTGTGCACTCTTTCCCATTGCTCCGATGAAAAGTAAAATGGTGATTGCAGTTATTGAAGGATCTCCGGGAGGAAATGATTTGGCAGCAGCAAATACTTCGTGAAAATTAACGCTTCCAAATGTTACATAAATAAGAAAGATGCCGAACAGAAATCCTAAGTCACCAATACGATTCATGATAAATGCCTTCTTAGCCGCATTGTTGTATTCAGGGTTTTTAAACCAAAAACCAATTAATAAATAAGAACACAATCCAACACCTTCCCAACCTGCAAACATTACTACGAAGTTGGAGCCCATCACCAACAATAACATAAAGAACACAAACAAATTCATGTAAGAGAAAAACCTGGAATGATCAGGATCATGATGCATGTATCCGATGGAATAAATGTGAATTAAAAAACCAACTCCTGTAACTACCATGAGCATCACAACAGATAAACGATCAATTAAAATAGAGAATGGCAAATTCAAATCACCTGCATTGATCCAGTCAAATAATTTTACAGTCACTGGCAATGGGTCATTCTTTATCATGTAAAACAAGCCACATGAAATCAGAAAAGAAAAAAATACGGTAGCACTTGCAATAATACCTGACAGGTTTGCAGAAATTCTTTTATTCAGAATGCCGATAAGGATAAATCCTAAAAGTGGAAAAGCGGGGATGAGCCAGGAGAGATTAATCATATTACGAATACGAATTATTACGAATGTACGAATGGTGTACGATAATCATCTTTGAACTTTGAACTCTAAACTTTAAACTCTTTCTCACCACTTTAATTTATTAAGCTCATTAATGTCAACTGATTTAATGTTGTTATAAATCATTACTAAAATTGCAAGCCCTACAGCCACTTCAGCAGCAGCAACTGCCATGATAAAGAAAACCATTACTTGTCCTGATGCATTTCCCTGTTGAGCAGAAAAAGCAGTCAGCAATAAATTCACTGCATTTAACATCAGCTCAATGCACATGAAAATGATGATTGCGTTTCTTCTGAATAACACTCCCATCACACCGATGGTGAATAGTATCGCAGATAGCAACACATAATAATTGATGGGGATTGTATTGAGGATGTTCATTTTTAGTTTACGGTTTACGGTTTACAGTTTACGGTTTCGTGCGTTAGCAACTGTCAACCGTAAACTGTCAACTGTAAACTATTTTATTTCTCTTTTTCCAAGCATAACAGCACCAACCATTGCTGCAAGCAACAATATTGATGTCAATTCAAACGGAAGAAGATATGTTGTGTATAATATTTTTCCAAGATTTTTTACTGAACCAATATCAGGATTGCTGTTTGCTACTGATCCCGATGATTCGGGAGAAACATCTTTGGTGGCAGCAACAATTAATAACAAGAGTATTCCACTGCAAACTGTTGCGGCTATTTTTAGCAGATTGCTTTTATGAGGTTCGGCTTCTTTGTTCATGTTGATAAACATCAAAGCAAAAAGAAACAAAACCATGATGGCTCCTGCATACACAATGATGTGAACGGCAAAAAGAAATTGTGCGTTGAGCAATAAATAATGTCCGCCAATGGTGAAAAAACAAAATATCAAAAACAACACACTGTGAACGGGCTTTCTGGAAACCACGACCATTAGCGCGCTAAAGATGGATAAGACGGACAGAATATAAAAAGGTAAACCTTGAATCATTCGTAGAATTTATTCCTGTAATTCGGTGGGCGAAAGTAATACAATGAGTTGTGATTGAAAAGCAGGGAAAAGAAAAAGATAAGTTACATTTTGAAAAAGGTAATCAGCACTAGCGGATGCGAATGATAGAGGTAAACTTAAATAATAGACACACTATTAGAACTACGGTCTTAAATTATATTTACTCTTGTTGCCGTATCTTTGACGCTTAAACAATACTTAAGCAATGAGCTATACTGAAAAACGAATTGTTGAATTGTATTCAGGTTTATTTGAGGGATTAAGTTCATCCAGTAAAACAGGGTTGATTGAAAGTCTTACCAAATCATTAAAGACGGATGCAAAAAAAAAGGAACGCGATTTTTATAAATCCTTTGGTGCATTTGCTTCTGATAAGTCAGCGGAGGAAATAATTAAAGACATTAAAAAAAGCAGAACATTCAGAAAGAAAAATTTAAAGTTCTGATGCAATACCTGCTTGATACCAATATCTGCGTTTTTTATTTACGTGGAAAACTAAATTTAGACGAACAAATAAAATCAAAGGGAAGGGAAAATTGTTTTGTATCGGAAATTACCGTTGTTGAGTTAAGATATGGAGCAGAAAACAGTAACGACCCGGTGAAATCACATAAAGTGGTTGACCATTTTTTAACCGGTCTTTCTATTATTCCGATTTATGGTTCTATCAGGAGGTATGCTAAGGAGAAAGTACGACTTAAAAAAACGGGTAAACCAATGCACGATGATCCCGATAGCTATCGGGAGATCTTTTGATTGGTGTAACTGCTGTGGAGAACAAACTCATTTTAGTATCAGACAACCTAAAGGATTTTAAAAACATTGATGGTATTAAAATTGAAAATTGGTTTAAGCGAGGCTAAGTTTAAAACCTGAGATCAAGTGGAAAAAACACTTGAGCAAGTGCAAAGTTACTAATTAACAAATGGGTTTCTTAGTATTCAAAATCCTTAAACATCTTTTCAAAAGATATTTCCAACACATCGCAAACTTGCTTTATAAGGTAGATAGAAACATTAACTCTTCCTTTTTCTATTCGTGTTAACAAACGCATTAAACAATGCTGCAAGTATCCACGTTTTAAGCATTGGTAAGTTCATGAATTGAAAGAACTGGCGACTTAAATTTTTTCTAAATAAATATCTGTAGCTGAAAAATCTAAATCATTATCCCACTCTACATAACGCGGTTTGATAGAAAAGTTTTGAAATAGTTTTTTATCCCTAAAGCGGGTGATTAGCGGATTAGAGGAATTAAATAGAAAGGTTTTGAAATCAACAGTGTTTACTTTGCCATCACTGAAAGTAAATTTAATTTTATAATTGCCGCAATATTCGGCTGTAAGTAGATTCATAGCTTTTCGGAAAGGCGTTTGGCTTTTATTTTTTTATGCAAAACAAAATAATCAATCCAGCTTTGCAAAATTTCTTTTTTATATTTTTTAATGAGTTTTAATGCGTGTTTTTTTTTAAGCTCGGGCAACTGTTTTGCCAAAGGTTGAGTGCGCCATTTTAAATTGATTATTTTTCCGTTTTCAATTTCAAATTCAACTACGCTTTCAAATTCGTTATAAATAATGTGACATGAACGGGTTCATGCTCGTTGCTGTGAAACTTTATTTCAAGACCTTGATAATAATAAATTGTAGGAGCCAATGGGAGATATTTTTTACAAATGTAAAGGATAATCAGGCATTTTTTATTGCTTTGTTGATGATACTTCAATGCCTAATATCTTTAAACATCTTTTCAAAAGATATTTCTAACGCATCGCACACTTGTTTTACAAAATAGATAGAAACATTTATTCTGCCTTTTTCTATTCGTGTTAAGTTGGGTTGATCCATTAAAAGAAGGCTTGATAAATCCGCGCCTGATAAACCCTTTGCAATTCTAAATTGTTTAAGATGCGCTCCGAAAGATTTTAATGTGCTCCTTTGCTTTTTTTTCCTTTTCTTTCGGACTCATAAGTGAAAAACGACCCTGAATCGTTTGCACAATGATTGAAAGGATAATAAGAAACTATACATCACCAAATTTATCTTTATACCTCTGCAAGTCTGATTCTGCATTTTTCAAAAGCTTATTAAGAAGATTAACCTTATCCTCATAAAGACTTTTAATTTCTATTTTTTTTATTTTGCGCTCATAATTTTTTTATTGTGCTATTTTTTTTTTTTTTCCTTTTATTTCGTTTTATTTTGTCAAAAACGACTCTAAAGCGTTTGCACCATCGTTGAGAGAGTTTAATAAGAAACTATACATCACCAAATTTATCTTTATAGCTCTGCAAGTCTGATTCTGCATTTTTCAAAAGCTTATTAA
>JANLUX010000370.1:0-1662 GCA_031363705.1 Bacteroidota bacterium | reverse complement strand
ACACATTTCCATTGGTATCTAATTTTGAAAAAAACATATCTAAATTACCAGCTGATAAAAATTGAGTGGTTCCAATCATTACAGTATCACTAAACCATCCCGTTACGTAACTATTCCCTATTTTATCAGTGCTGATATTATTTCCAATACCCAAACCCGATCCTCCAAATTGCCTTGCCCACTCCCAAGTTTGCGAAAAGGAAGAAATTGAGATTAACAAAAAAATTGCTATAAAATAAGTAGAGATTTTTTTCATGATAGTGGTTTTGATTAATAGCAAAAGTATGTTTCTTGTTTTAGGGTTGATTCCATCAAGAAAAAAAATTATCAAAGGTTTGTAAAACTTAGTTAGAATGCCGGATAATAATCTCTCGTCAGTTCTTTATAAACCTGTGTAAAACCTTTATCATCCTGGTGAATAATAATTTCTTCTTCTTCCATTCTTATATTCTCAAAACCAAAACACATAATCACACGCTTCTCTAACTTCTCCATCTTGGTTTTTATCCGCACCAAACGATGATAGTATAAACCTGCTCCCATCGCTTTATCTTTAAACATCATTCCTTCTTTGCATGGAAGTATCACAAAAAAGCTTCCACCAGGATTCAATAATTTCTTTACTCCATAAATCAGTTCATCAAAATTGAGCGAAGCATCTGCTTGCCGAGCAAGATTTCGCGCAGCATCATTTGCCTGATAAGCATCCACAAAATAAGGAGGATTACTTACTATCAAATCAAATTTATTATCTGATTGTTTTATAAAATCCTGTAAAGCGCAATGTTCAATCTTAATACGATTACTCCACGGTGATTCATTCACATTTTCTTTGGCTTGTATGCATGCATTCTCATCTATATCAATTCCGGTAATCTGAGCATCTGTTTTTTGTGCAAGCATAAGAGCAATTAATCCGGTACCTGTACCAATATCTAAAATCGTTTTACAATTTTCCGGTTGAACCCATGAGCCAAGCAGTACTCCATCCGTCCCGACTTTCATAGCGCATCGGTCTTGATGGATAGTGAAATATTTAAAATGAAATACCTGCTCTGACATAAAATCTCATGCTCAATTTGGATTGGGTGTAACAAACTTAAACTATTTTATCCAATCAACCACAATTCACTGAAAATTTTATTCCTGCAAATCAATCATTTAAGTACTAATTAGAAAATAATTAGTACTATGTGTTGCATAGTACATGGTTAAAGATATATATTTGCACCGCAAGGTAGTATATGATGGTTCAAAGTTCAAAGTTCAAAGTTGGGCTTGTGGAACTGAAAACTTCAAACGTTGAACATCAAACCTTAAACTTTAAACTTTAAACAAAAAAATGAGCAATGTCGAAAACACCCAGGCACAAATGCGTAAAGGCGTTTTGGAGTTTTGCATCCTGAGTATCATAGCGCAAGGGGAAGTTTATCCTTCCGATATTATAGCGCGCATGAAGGAAGCGAAGCTGATGGTGGTGGAGGGTACACTGTATCCCCTGCTCACACGTCTCAAAAACCAGGGTCTGCTTTCATACACCTGGAGGGAATCAACAGGCGGACCGCCACGCAAGTACTATACACTTACTCCTATTGGAGAACAATTCACAAATGAACTACGCAACACCTGGAATGAACTGGTGGAAGCAGTAAACAAAACCAC
>JANLUX010000279.1:0-1837 GCA_031363705.1 Bacteroidota bacterium | reverse complement strand
GATTCTAAATCTTTTTCGGAATAGGTATCTTTTAGTCCAAGAAAATCTAAAAAATAGGGATCTCTAAAAACTAAATCTGGTGTGATTTGGCTGCTATCATTAAGTTGCTGCAACTCATTTTTTATAGTTTCTTCCGGTTTTTTGCTAATGGCGGTTCGTTCATATAGCATAGATTGTATTCGTTCTCCAAAGGTGCGAACACTCCATTTTTCCATTTTACACATTTCAATGTAAAACATACGTTTCAATTCATCATCCATTGATGCAACTAACCGTAGATGCGACCAACTCAATTGTGTACACAGTGTGTGCACAATCTTGATATCGGGGAAAATTTCGGCAAAGCGAAGACAATGATGTAAATGCCTTTTACTCCAACCGCTACCGTATTCCAGTTCTAACTGTCGCGACAGTGTAGCGACAATCTGTTTTCCATATTCTGCTCTTTGGTCTTTGAGTATTTCGTCGTTTATTTTCTTACCGATATTCCAATATAACATGGTAATAGTAGCATTTACAGCAACTGAAACTTGCTGTTTACTTTGTTCAATAATTGTTTTAATTTCCCTAACTAAAACATTGTTTTCTAAATTATCTTGCTTCATATCTATTCAAAAGATTCTGAAATGATTAAAACCGGTTTTTCAACTTTGCCTTTTTTGCCTTTTTGAGCATCGCTTAAATCAACATTGTATTGTGCTGCAATTTTATCTATTTCCGCTAATGCAATATTCAGGTTTGCTTTTTTCTTTTGCAATCTATCTATGTCGGTTGGTAAGTTGGTGTATTTACCAATGTCAATAAGCACCACAATTTTTTGAATATTCTCTTTTTGTTTTTCTGTTACTTGTGGATATTTCACAAGGTCGGACAAGAATTTTTTTGCTCTTTGAGCCACACCGCCCAATGCTTCGGGGTCGGTTTGCGATTGTGCAATTTTGTGTTCCAGCGTTTCAAAATGCTCCAATGCTTTGTTTACGTGTTCGTGGTGTGTTTCAATTAACAAAGCATTTTTTTCTTTTTCGTCTGCTTCAAATATTTTGAATGCTTCAATAGGTGTAATTTCTTTGGGTTGGTTGTTGCTGTCCACCCAATAAAATTCAAATTTTTTATCGGTCTTTAAAAATGCTGCTGTTCCGTTTTGCAGTTCGGGTTTTTTAAAATCGGTTGCGTTTCGTCCTGCTCTCGATTTTAAAGGGAGTTTTTTAATCTTATCAAACCAGTCCCGGTTGGCTTTTTTAAAGTGGCGTAAGAAGTATAAAAACTTCAATCGTTCGTCTTCTTGTTCCTTAAATGCATCGTTACTGTAAAGTTTTACTTCATCTAAAATTTCTTCGGTTGAGAATACCTGATTGTCTTCGCCAAAGGCGGTATGAAATGCCTGTATTTTCATAAAGGCAGTTTTGTTTAAACGGATTTGTGAATCTCCTTGTGCCGAAGGATAAAACACATAGTTGTAAATGGCACTTGCTTTTGTGCCGATACGATTTACACGCCCAATTCTTTGCATTAGTTTAGTTGAGTTCCAAGGTGTATCATAATGGATAACAACATTAGACCGGTGCAAGTTCACACCTTCTGCCAATACTTCGGTTGTTATGATGATGCTATATTCATTTGCTTGTTTGTCGGTAGCCCAGTTAGCATCAAAGTTGGTTACAATGGTGTCATACATTTGCTTTCTGTTGGCAGCAGAAATAACCAATACATCTTTTCTTCCTGCATCTTTAAGTGCTTTTGCTAAATAATCAACAGTGTCTTTCGATTCAGAAAATATGACCAGTTTACCTTCTAAATTAGTTTTCTTGTTCAAGAATTGTTTTGAAAGTTGAGCAAT
>JANLUX010000241.1:0-1556 GCA_031363705.1 Bacteroidota bacterium | reverse complement strand
GTGGGCTTCATCTGAAATTAGTACGATTTTTGACTGCTCAAAATCCACATAAGTCAGCGAATTTTCCTTGGGCTTATTTAAGTCGGTATGTAAGCCCTGTATGGTTGAAAAGACGATATTGATGTCGTCAGGATTAGCCGCAGAAAAGTTAGAGACTTCTTTGATAAACACCTGCTGGTTGTCAAATTGCACATTATTTGCGAATAGAAATTTGCTAGATAACGCATTAAGAAAATTATCTCGCGTTTTATCAATGATATTGGTGCTATGTACAAAAAACAAAAAATTACGATAGCCTTGCGCATATAAATGCAATATAGCGCCTGCCATCATCAGCGTTTTACCGCTACCCGTTGCCATGTGGAATAGTAGCTGGTGGTTTTGGCGTGGTTTGCCTTCAAAATCTTCTACCAAATAAAATAGAAAACGCTTAAAGGCTTTGGTTTGATAAGGTCTTATGTTGAACTTTGGATTTAAGTTATCTGTAATGTGCGCAGGAATAGTCACTTGCCCAATTTGCTTTTCTGCAAACGGATTGCTTAATGTTTCATGTAGAGACGCGATGATATTAGTCATTATTCGCCGCCTACATCTTAAAAATTTGTTTGTTTAAGGCTTTATCGCTTTCTGATACCTCATAAATAGCGTCATCCATTTCTGATAGAGGCACATACAGCATATTTTTATCCAGCACATCCATCAAAAAACGTTGCTGGTCGGCAAAATCAAGCTGATTAAACTCGGTTGCATTTTCATTAAAGGTTTTAACGTCTAGCTGATATGACAAAAATGCGCGTTCTTGCATGGCTTGCCAAATACACAACAATTGCTCAGAGTTTGTTGCCGATTGAATGTCATCAATAAATGCTTGGTTAGCTCGTGCAATTTCGCAATAAACAAAACTACCACCGCCAGTCCATTTTACATCTTTAGAAATGCCAGTTGCGTCCCCATTAATAGCATTTTTCATGCGCTCAAGCGTGATGGTTTCAATATAATCCATTTGCTCAATGCCTATGTAATGCCTTCCCATTTTGTGAGCAACGGCGGCAGTTGTACCACTGCCTAAGTGGTAGTCTAAAACAAGGTCATTTTCGTTAGTTAGCATTTTGATATAATAAGAAATAAGGGACTCAGGCTTTTTACCATTTCTAAATTCCACACCACCTTCTTCATTAACAATATTGTATTCTTCGACAAAATCAATAAAATTTGGATATGGCTTTTTGGTTACATCTGAACTTTGTGGCATCCCTTGATAGTAAGTGCCATTTTTATTGCCAGGTTTTGGTAGGTGAAAGAAGCGAAAACCGAAAGCGTCATCCCCCATGTTTGGAACTTTAAATAAAGTTAAAGGTGGATATTTATCAGAACTTTGCTCTAAATGCTTAATAAAGAACCTGCCACTACTGTTTTTTTCTTTTATTGAACCTCGTATGCTAATACTTTTTAAATTCTGACTGGAAGGCTCATTTTTTTGAATTTCGTACTGACTTGGAAGGAAAACTTCAACTTTTTTGTTGTCACAATCTATAGTTTCGTGAGGATTTTCTGTT
>JANLUX010000191.1:0-2304 GCA_031363705.1 Bacteroidota bacterium | reverse complement strand
CTTTTGTAAAAGACAATAACCTGCGGGTTTCTTATCAAACCGGTTATCGTTTTCCTTCTACACAAAACCAATACATCGATTTGTTGGTTCCTAGTGCCCGTTTAATCGGTGGTTTACCAGAGTTTAGAACTACTTACAATTTTGCCAACAATCCAGTTTATACTTTAAACAGTGTATTGGCATTTGGTGCCCGTGTACAAACTTTAGCTCCAACTGTTGGTGTTGCTGCAGCAATCGGTCAAGCGGCTCCATTATTGGTAAAAGGTGAATTTCCAGAATTTAAGCCGGAAAGTGTAAAATCAACTGAAATTGGTTATCGGGGTATCATTGCTAAAAAATTAATGGTTGATGCATACTGGTATCAGTCAACTTATTCAAACTTTATCGGAACAAGAAATTTTGTTCAGTCTAGACCACTATCTGGTCCTACAAATATTGCTGCTTTATTATCCGGTTCTACCCGTCAGGTTTATTCTACTGTAATCAATGTACCCGGAAATCCGCAGGCTGAAGGATTTGGAATTGGAATAGATTACAATGTGCATAAAGGATATGTAATAAAAGCAAATTATGCAACAGATACTTTAAAAAGTGTGCCGTCTGATTTTGAATCATTTTTTAATACTCCAAAACATCGTATCAATTTTGGTATCAGCAATGCCAATGCTTACAAAGGTTTTGGATTTAATTTAATGTACCGCAGACAAAGCTCTTTCTACTATCAGGCAACATTTGGTGGTGGTCAGATTCCTGCATATGAAACGGTTGATTTAATGTTTAGCTATCGATTACCTAATTCTAAAAATATGATTAAGGTAGGTGGTTCAAATATTACGAATAAATACTTCCGTTCTGCATTTGGTAACCCTTCTATTGGTGGTATGTACTATGTTAGTTATGGTTTCAATGTATTTTAATAGTTATTGAAATTTAATACATGAATGGCCTCCATATTTTGGAGGCCATTTTTTGTTTGCAGATTTATTTTTGCTTTAAGCCTATCAAACTAATTGTCACGGCAATTGATGTATGTATTCCAATATTAGTGTTTTGTAGATGTTATACCATCTTGATTTACTAAATAGTCCAACGCCCGCCTGACCGGACGGGCAGGGACTATGTGTAAATCTTAGATGGTATTATACCGCAGAAAAGCGCATTGGACTATTTACTGTTTATAAGCGATATTATACAGCATGTCAAATAATTGCTTTGTGGAAGAAAACAACTCCACTAGAACAATTTGAAACCGGAACAGGAATAAATAAAAAACCGCCTCATACAAAATGAGACGGTAGTTTTTAAAGGATATTAATTTGTTTTTATCCGAATAAGCCAGCTTTTTTCAAGGTCTTTACAGCAGATCCAATTTTAAATCCATTGTGATAAACTTCGATTTTATAATCGCCAGTTTTAAATTCAGCAAAACGTAAAGGCAGTTCAACTTGTTTTTTGGTCCCTTTATCGTATTGAATGGCCAGTTTCGAAGTGAATTCTTTTGATCCATCTTCCCGGGTGTTTAAAGTTCCAGAACCTAATGTTTGATCAACAATTGTTTTTCCTTCGGGTGAAGTAACCATAATGTATAAATCAGCAGGACCAGAATTGGAGATTCTGTTTTGAATATCAAATGTTACCACTAATTTGTCAACTCTTTTGGCAGTAGTAGTTTCTTTTTCCTTACCACTTTTTCTTTCATTAAATGGTGTTATCTGAATATTGGATGCAGTAAAAGTAGATCCAACATCAACGGTTTTTTCGAGATTTTGTTTAACTACATTCGATGCTTGTAAATTCTCTTCAAGGCTTTGTTTCTCTGTTGATAATTGTTGATTAGATGCATTCAATTGTTGATTTTCTCCAGATAGACGGGCAACTTCATTTTCTAATCCATTTAATTTCTCGTTTAAAGAAGCAATTAATCGACGGGCTTTAGTCAATTCAGCATCAGAAGCATTTTTCTTATTTAAGATCGTTCTGATTTCCGTTCTAATTTTTGAAATCTCACTGTTTCTTTCCACCAGTTGCCCTTGTATTTCATTATTGTTACTGGTAATGGAGTCTAGTCTGTCTAAAGTGCTGCTATAAAGAACCTGCACCGAATCTCGCTGCGACATAAAGGCAACTCCTTGAGATAGAGATTGTTTTAACTCACCTTCTGCTTTATTATTGCTGTAAAGCAAATAAGCCCATGTGCCCAATAAGGCAATAGCCAATAAGCCAATATAGATATTCTTGTTGTTATCATCTCCTTTTGGTTGATTATGTGGGGAGGCTGATGGATAGTTCGAAGTACTCATTTTT
>JANLUX010000168.1:0-5586 GCA_031363705.1 Bacteroidota bacterium | reverse complement strand
CGTCAACAGGCAATTCAGGATTCTATTGTAATGGCTGATTCACTACGAATGGTTGCAATGCAGGATTCAATGGCTAAAATGAAAGCAAATATGACTAAACCAAAACCGAAACCAAAACCGGTTATTAAACCTCAAGATGTTAAAGCTGGCCAAGGGAAAGGGTAATTTATAAATAATAAAACAAAATGAAAAAAATATTATTATTAGTAACATTTGTAAGTATGGTTATACTTACATCTTGTGGTATATCTGCTGAAGAAAAGGCAAAAATGGAACTGGCACGTCAGGATTCAATTAAAGCCGCTGAAGATGCTATGAAAGCTGCTGAAGAAGCCGCTGCTGCTGCAGCATCAGCTGCTGCAACTGATACAACAAATATGATGGCAGATACATCAATGCATCATACCCATGATCATTAAACATTAATTTTTTAATCAGGAATCAGGCTGTCTCAAAATTGGGGCAGCCTTTTTTTTTGTTAAAAAAATGAGGAAGTTCCTTTTATTTACCAAACAGATTAATTTAATCTAAAGCAATAAAAAAAGTGGATAGCGCCATAAAAAAAGCCCCTTTTAAATTTTAAAGGAGCTTTAATTTACTCTGTACCCGGGATCGGAGTCGAACCGATACAACCGTGAAGTTACAGGTGTTTGAGACCAGCGCGTCTACCAATTCCGCCACCCGGGCAATAGTGAGTTTTAAGTATAAAGTCTTTATTAATAAACATACAGCCTGATACTTTTTAAGAGCCTGCGAAAGTAGGTAAAAACTGTTTATTGAAATTGTCTCGCAATAATGAAAGCAGCAAATGCTGCAATTGCTCCAATGGCAGCAGTACTTAAAGCGCCCTGTAAGGCAGGCTGACCAGTGACTCTGCTTTTAAAATAACCGAATACCAGTAATGCGAATAGGGTAATACTTGATGAAATGATTAAGCCGTCATAAGGAGTATCAGTAAAAAAATAAGCGCTAAGTGGAATAAAACCGCCTGCAACATAGGAAAGAGAAATATTACGGGCACTTTGAGCAGCACGGCTTTTTTTTGGTTCTTCAAGCCCTAGCTCAAATTTCATCATAAAATCCACCCATCTATCTTTGTTTTGCGAAAGCTCTTCGGTCACTAACTCTTGAGTAGTTGGGGTAATTCCATAACTGGACAGTATTTCTTTTATCTCTGCTTTTTCCCGCTCAGGCAGATGCTCCACCTCATCATATTCACGCTGTAATTCTGAAAAATAATGATCACGTTGTGATTTGCCTGCTAAATAACCACCTAATCCCATGGCAATGGATCCCGCAATAATTTCAGCCACACCTGCTGTTATAATAATTCCATTACCTAAGGCAACACCACTTAAACCCGCAGCCAAAGCAAAGGGAACTGTTAGCCCGTCAGCCATTCCGATAACTATATCCCTTACAATATCAGGGCTTTCAAAATGCTTTTCTTCATGCATGTTTGCAATGATAAATAATTAGTGATAAATTCTGCTTTTTAAAGATGAATTTTATTTTGATAGCAAGGTTAAATTCAATTACTTTGCACCCCTTTAAAAAATGGCACGACAGGTTAAGATATTTTCAGGCACAGCATCACGGTATTTAGCTGAGGAAATTGCTGAATGTTATGGTGCTCCCCTTGGAGAAGTGGAAGTAGCACGTTTTAGTGATGGTGAATTTTCTCCTTCTTTTAATGAAAGCGTGAGAGGTTGTGACGTGTTTATTATTCAAAGTACTTTTTCTCCAACAGATAACCTGTTTGAACTTTTATTGCTTATTGATGCTGCCAAGCGCGCTTCAGCACATTATATCACTGCAGTGATTCCTTATTTTGGGTTTGCAAGATCTGATAGAAAGGATAAACCCAGAGTAGCTATCGCATCCAAATTGGTAGCAAACCTTTTGAGTGCCGCTGGTGTTACACGTGTGATGACAATGGATTTACACGCACCACAAATCCAGGGTTTCTTTGATGTGCCGGTTGATCACCTGGATGCATCAACCATTTTTGTTCCCTATATAAAAAGTCTTGATTTGCCTAACATCATCGTTTGCGCACCAGATATGGGCGGTGTACACCGTGCCCGCACTTTTGCTCAATTCTTTAATGCTGACATGGCAATTATTGATAAGCACCGCAAGCGTGCAAATGAAGTGGAAAGCATGCAGCTGATTGGTGATGTAAAAGGTAAAGATGTATTACTGGTTGATGATATTGTTGACACAGCAGGAACACTAACAAAAGCAGCTTCTTTGTTGATTGAAAACGGAGCTACCAGCGTTCGAGCCTTTTGTACCCATGCAGTATTATCAGGTCAGGCATATGAACGTATTGAAAAAAGTAATCTGAATGAAGTGATTGTTTGCGATACCATTCCTCTTCGCAAGAAATCCAATAAAATTATACAGCTCTCTACAGGAGCATTATTTGCAAAGTGCATACAACGTGTGTACGCTTACGAATCCATCAGTTCATTATTTGTTAAAGCATAAAAACATTACATTCATCATGAAATCAATTGAAATAAAAGGTACTAAGAGAATTACACTGAGCAAGCAGGAAGTTAAATCATTGCGCAACGAAGAAAAAGTTCCTTGTGTGCTTTATGGCGGAAAAGATCAACTGCATTTTTCTGCTGATGCAAGCGAGTTTAAGCCGCTTATATACACCCCTGCAGTACATACAGTTAGTATTGATGTGGATGGAAGCAGTTACCAGGCAATAGTGCAGGATGTCCAATTCCACCCGATAAACGACCGCATTATGCATGTTGATTTTTTAGCCATTGCAGATGACAAACCTGTGGTAATGGATATACCGGTTAAATTAACGGGAACTTCTGAAGGCGTTCGTGCAGGAGGAAGACTGGTAACCAAGGTTCGTAAATTAAAAGTGCGTGCTTTGCCAAAAGCATTGCCTGATTTTATTGAAATCAGCATCAGCAATCTTAATATTGGAGACAGTTTTCGTGTTCGTGACCTTCAACGTAAGGATATTACATTCTTAGATTCACCTAACAATGTTGTGGTTGGTGTTCGGGTAACGCGTGCTGTAGTAGAAGCAGCTCCTGTTGCTGTGGCTGCAACTGTAGCTCCTGCTGCTGCACCTGTAGCTGCTGTAGCTCCTGCCAAGGGTAAAGAGAAATAATTTAATATCTTAAAATTTTGAAATTGTAAAGAGGAATCTGGAAACAGGTTCCTCATTTTATTTAAACAAATTGAAATACTTAATTGCAGGATTAGGAAACATTGGTGCTGAGTATGAAAATACGCGTCACAATATTGGCTTTAATATAGTGGATGCAATGGCTGCCTCTGCTGAAGTATCTTTCGTTACTGAACGAAAAGCATCAGTAGCAGAATTACGCTTTCGCGGAAGAACGGTAATCCTGATTAAGCCAACAACTTATATGAACCTTAGCGGTGAAGCAGTTAATTACTGGATGCAACAGGAAAAAATAAAAACGGAAAATCTCCTGGTGATTACTGATGATCTTGCATTAGCTTTTGGAACTTTACGGCTTCGCCAAAAGGGTGGCAGTGCAGGACATAATGGACTTACAAACATTATCGAGACTTTAAATACTGAATCATTTGCACGGTTACGTTTTGGAATAGGCAATAATTTTGGAAAAGGACAACAGGTTAATTATGTATTAAGCCAATGGAATGCTGAAGAAAAAAAACTATTACCTGAAAGAATTGATTTTGCTGTAGAAATAGTGAAGAGTTTCGTTGCCGTTGGCATAAATCTTACTATGAACCAGTTTAACAATAAATAAACAATTCACGGTTAAGTTTTTGCTTACATTTGCAGCTATATTAAAATAAAAGTATAATATGAAAAAACTCTACATTCTATTTGCATTCTTAGTTTTCACAGTTTACTCAGGAAATGCACAAACTGTAATTTTTAGTGATAATTTCAATAATTACGATAGCCTTTCAGGATCGAATTATAACGGTTGGTATTTATCTTACACAGGTCCTTTCAGTTATTATACCAGCACCACCAGCAGTGGTCCCAGTGGTCCTCGTTCTTATAAATTCGGGAAAGATAGTACCACAGCAATTACCCCGATGTTTGCCGGAGCTGACAGTGTGCATTTCTGGATGAAAGGAAATGCTGCCACAGGTGGTACTCTTGCTCAGAGCACATTTTATGTTTATGAAAGTGCTGATAGCAATACATGGTTACCGGTTCATGTTTATACGCCTCCTATTTCCACCACAGGTGCTATGCAGCATTTACCTTTAACCAATGGTACTAAATGGATTAAATTCTTTTATGATAAGGATACAGGTAATGTTGCTTTTGATGATTTTAGTGTAACTACTAGTGTTATCGGAATAAATTCTCATAGCTACGATCAGGCAATTAATCTTTATCCAACACCTACTGAAGGTATGGTAAATATTACTTTTACTGACAACATAAATCCTACTCCGATGATTAATGTTTATAATTTATTAGGAAGTAAAATTGCTGATATTAATCTGGAGCGTGTAACTGCAAATCGTTATACGTTTGATCTAAGTAACCAGCATCCGGGTTTATATCTGGTGAAAATTCAGACATTGAAAGGTACCGTTACCAGAAGAATTACTGTAAAGTAATCAAAACTTAAGAAATAAACAGCAAAGCCCCGTGAAAACGGGGCTTTGCTGTTTAGGGCAATTGAACATTAATTTTATTTTCTGCCAGTTTACAATTGGTTCCAATAAAAAAGAGGCTGTCCTGAATCCAGGACAGCCTCTTTTTTATAGAGTATTTCTTTAGTATTTCTCTCTCACAGCAGGCTCATCGCTTACAGTGAGTTTATGACGACCTTTGGCTCTTCGTGCAGCAAGTACCCTGCGTCCATTGGCAGTACTCATACGTTCACGAAAACCGTGTTTACTTTTTCTTTTTCTATTCGAAGGTTGATATGTCCTTTTCATTTTCTTTCAGCTTTATTTTTTAATGGAGCGCAAATGTAGAAAAAAAGTTTAATGATTGGAACTAATGTTTAATTGAATTCAACTTTTTTACCAGCAATTTTATATTCATTGACGCTTGTAAGGCAAGTACACAATTTTCTTTGTCTCAAAAAAAAGTTCAGAAAAATACCTGCTAATGGGTTCTATCACCACTTGTTTTTCAAAAGGTTTTAACTCTTCGCCAAGATCTCCACCTTTTAAAGTGATCCAGCCATCAGGCATTGAGCCTGCCTGACCGGTTTGCAAAGTGTGCTTTGTCCAATTAATAAGTTCTGTTAAGGGTGCGGTGGCACGGCTAATAATGTAATCAGTTTTTATTTTAATATCCTCAGCACGCATATTAAGCGTTTCCACATTTTGTAAACCAAGTTTTTGAATGATATCATCCACCACTTTAATTTTTTTAGTAATAGAATCAACCAATGTAAAACTTACCTGAGGAAAAATTATTGCTAATGGTATTCCGGGAAAACCACCTCCGGTACCAACATCTATCACGTGAGCTCCTTTATTAAACTGAATAAATTTGGCGATAACCAGTGAATGGAGCACATGACGCTCATAAAAATGTTCAATGTCCTTTCGGGAAATAAGATTTATTCTGTG
>JANLUX010000146.1:0-12471 GCA_031363705.1 Bacteroidota bacterium | reverse complement strand
GTAGCCACTGCAGGCTGATTCAGCTTTCTGGATTGTGCATCTACAACAGCAATGGTAATCATATTCACAATTTCACGTACACTGCTTCCGAGTTGTAAAATGTGAACCGGTTTTTTCAAGCCGAGTAACACAGGACCGATTGCTTCAGCAGCACCCATGCTTTGTAAAAGTTTGTATGCAATATTTCCGCTGTCAAGATTCGGGAAGATCAATGTGTTTGCTCCGCCATTTATCAATTCACTGAATGGATAATTGTCTTTTAGTAATGCAGTGTTAAATGCGAAGTTTGCCTGCATTTCTCCATCAATAATTAATGCAGGATATTTTGTTTGTAATATTTCTGTTGCCTTACGCACCTTGATTGCACTTGCCGTATTACTGCTTCCAAAATTTGAATAGCTCAACATGGCTATGCGTGGCTGAAAATTAAATTGCTGAACTGCTTTGGCAGTGAGTATCGCAATTTCCACCAGCTCTTCAGCAGAAGGTTCAATGTTTATTGTTGTATCAGCAAAAAACACCGGCCCGTTTTTAGTAATCATGATATACATACCAGCTACTTTACTAACACCATGCTGTGTACCAATAATTCTCAATGCAGGTTTGATGGTGTCAGCATAATTACGTGTAAGACCTGAAATCAATGCATCAGCCTGTCCCGTTTCCACCATCATAGCACCATAATAATTACGCTCTTGCATAATTTTTCGTGCTTCATAAAATGTAAAACCTTTACGCTTTCGTTTATCAAAAAACAATTCACCGAATTCATTCACGGTTGCTTGTTCTTCACGTGGATCAATAATCTGGATATTATCAATCACAAGATTATTGTCCTTTATAAGCTTTGCAATTTTTCTTTTGTTACCCAATAAAATGGGTGATGCAATGCCCTCCTCTTTTACTATTTGTGCAGCTTTTAATATTTTGTAATTATCCGCTTCAGCAAACACAACACGTTGTGGATTTTGTTTTGCTTTGTTAGTGATAACGCGAATTAATTTATTATCTAACCCTAATCTCTTTTTGAGATCTTCCTCATAAGCTGTCCAGTCGGTAATTGGCTTTAACGCAACACCTGATTCAATAGCTGCTCTTGCAACTGCGGGAGCTACGGTATAAATCAACCGGTTGTCTAATGGTTTTGGAATAATGTATTCCTTACCGAAAGTGATGTTCTTTTTATTGTAAGCAAGATTCACCATCTCAGGAACCGGTTGTTTGGCAAGATCAGCCAAAGCAAGTACCGCTGCAAGTTTCATCGCTTCGTTAATTTGTGTAGCACGAACATCCAATGCCCCTCTGAATATAAATGGAAATCCCAAAACATTATTCACCTGGTTAGGATAATCACTTCTTCCTGTTGCAAAAATTAAATCGTTTCGCGAAGCCATTGCTTCTTCATAAGTAATTTCAGGATCTGGATTGGCCAATGCAAAAACAATTGGATCAGAAGTCATGCTTTGCAGGTGATGCCCTTTCAAAATATTGCCTTTACTTAATCCGATAAAAACATCGGCACCATGCATTGCATCTTCAAGTGAGTGCAGATCACGTGATGTAGCAAAACGGATTTTGTTTACATCCAATTGTTCACGATCGTTTCGAATCACACCTGTGCTGTCGAGCATCACAATGTTTTCAGGCTTCGCGCCAAGCGAAATATATAAAGTGGTGCAGGAAATTGCTGAAGCGCCTGCTCCGTTAACCACAATTTTTACTTCATCTATTTTTTTATTTGCAATCTCCAATGCATTGATCAAAGCAGCCGCAGAAATAATTGCTGTGCCATGCTGGTCATCGTGCATGATTGGAATTTTTAATTCTTCTTTGAGTCTTCGCTCAATTTCAAAACACTCAGGTGCTTTGATGTCTTCCAGATTGATTCCACCGAACGTGGGAGAAATGGCTTTTACTGTTTTTACAAAATCATCCACATTGGTTGCATCCACTTCTATATCGAATACATCAATATCAGCAAAGATTTTAAAGAGCAAACCTTTTCCTTCCATCACTGGTTTTGATGCCAATGCACCGATATTTCCCAATCCTAAAACTGCCGTTCCGTTAGAAATAACTGCCACGAGATTTCCTTTAGCTGTGTATTTATAAGCGTCTTCAGGATGTTGTTCAATCTCTAAACAGGGAGCAGCTACGCCTGGCGAGTATGCAAGACTTAAATCACGTTGACTGCTGGTGGGTTTGCTTGGTATAACTTCAATTTTTCCCGGTCTTCCCTGCGAATGATAATCCAGCGCTTCTTGTTTATTGTTTACACTCATTATTGTTGTGTTATGAATTTTGAGTTATGAATTAATATAAGAATAGAGGTAATAAAACCCCTTTGTTTCGAGAACAAATTTACGGATAATTGAAGCGTTATTTAAACAATTCATAACTCAAAATTCATAACTCAAAATTCATAGCTATTTTCGCGCGCATGACAACTGGTACAATTAAAAAACCGAATGCTGATGAACTATTTAAAAACATCATCTCGCATTCAAAGGAATATGGATTTATTTTTCAATCATCTGAAATCTATGATGGATTAAGTGCTGTTTATGATTATGGGCAGAATGGCGTTGAATTGAAAAAAAATATCCGTGACTATTGGTGGAAATCAATGGTGCAGCTCAACGAAAATATTGTGGGACTTGACTCTGCAATTTTTATGCATCCAACCATCTGGAAAGCTTCCGGTCATGTGGATGCTTTTAACGATCCGTTGATTGATAATAAAGATTCAAAGAAAAGATACCGCGCTGATGTTTTGATTGAAGAGCATGTTGCAAAAATTGAAGCGAAGATTGACAAAGAAGTTGCAAAGGCGCGTGAACGTTTTGGTGAATCATTTAACGAGGAGCAATTTAAAACAACCAATGCACGTGTGGTTGAATACCAAACGAAGATTGACGCAATCAACACACGATTTAAAAATGCATTGGAGCAAAATGATCTTGCAGAAGTAAAGCAAATTATTGTTGATTTGGAAATTGTAGATCCTGTGTCCGGTTCACGCAACTGGACTGATGTGCGTCAGTTTAATTTGATGTTTAATACACAGATGGGTTCTGTTACTGAAGATTCAAATATTATTTACCTGCGACCAGAAACAGCACAGGGAATTTTTGTAAACTTTTTAAATGTGCAAAAAACAGGTCGGATGAAAATTCCTTTTGGCATTGCACAAACAGGAAAAGCATTTCGTAATGAAATCGTAGCACGGCAATTCATTTTCCGCATGCGTGAGTTTGAGCAAATGGAGATGCAATTTTTTGTGAAGCCCGGAACAGAAATGGAATGGTACAACAAATGGAAAGAGAAAAGAATGAACTGGCACATGACGCTTGGTTTTCCGGATGCGCATTATCGTTTTCATGATCACTTAAAATTAGCGCATTATGCAAATGCTGCCTGTGATATTGAATTTGAATTTCCATTTGGATTTAAAGAACTGGAAGGAATTCATAGCCGCACGGATTTTGATTTAAGCAGTCACGAAAAATTCTCTGGTAAGAAGTTACAGTATTTCGATCCTGATGATAACGAAAGCTATGTTCCTTATGTAGTAGAAACATCTATCGGATTGGACAGGATGTTTCTTGCGATCCTTTCACAGGCTTATAACGAAGAACAGCTCGAAGACGGAAGTTCTCGTGTTGTATTAAGCATTCCTCCTTATTTAGCTCCTGTAAAAGTTGCAGTTCTTCCGTTGGTTAAGAAAGATGGATTGCCTGAAAAAGCGCGTGAGATTATGAGCAGTTTAATGATGGATCATATTTGCATCTATGAAGAAAAAGACAGTATCGGAAAACGTTATCGCAGAATGGATGCAATCGGAACTCCTTATTGCATTACGATTGATCATCAAACTTTGGAAGACAACACTGTTACCATCCGTGATCGTGATACAATGAAACAAGATCGCATTTCAATTGATCAACTTCCTGTTATTGTTGAGGAGAAAGTGAGTTTGAAAAAGCAATTGATGAAATTGATATAATTTTTTTCAGACAATCAACTCCAATACCGAAAATAATATGGAGCATTTTCAATTAACTTTGTAATACTTCAATATATATTAAGTGTTAAAATGAGACAAATAACAATAAGCATTCCTGATAAGCTATACAATTCTTTTATGGAATTGTTTAAACATATTCCTGACCTTAAAATAAGTGAGAGCGAAAAAGATGTAATAACGGAAAAACAAAAGAAAATTTTAGATCAAAGAAGGAAAACAGCCCTACCAAGTGATTTTATTCCATGGAGCGAAGCCAAGAAACAATTGCGAACTAAAGCAAAGAAATGAAGTTTAACGTTGTTATTGAACCGCGTGCTTTACGGGATATTCAAGATGCAATTAATTATTATGATGAACAACAGGTAGGTTTAGGTGAGAAATTTAAGCGAGCATTTGATAAGCACATCAGCTATTTATATAAACCCATTTTTTCAGATCACGTATTCTGATTACAGAGCCTTGCCAGTAAAGAACTTTCCATTTATAATTTTATTTTACATTGACGAGAACACAAAAACTGTTTTCGTTTCGGCTGTATTTAATACTTATCAAGATATTAATAAATATCCCAAATAAAATTAGTTTGACTTATATATTCGTCAAGTGAGCCTTATGTGATATGAAACAAAATTCTACCAATCCATTTAATATCATTGTTATTGTAGCAGCACTCGGCTATTTTGTTGACATCTATGATCTGATACTTTTTAATGTAGTTAAAAACGCAAGTCTTACTGATCTTGGTTTGAGTGGTGAGGCATTAGAACGGACTGGTATTATGCTGTTCAACTGGCAAATGACAGGGATGTTAGTTGGAGGCTTACTTTGGGGAATTTTAGGAGATAAGAAAGGAAGAGTAAAAGTATTGTTTGGTTCTATTCTGCTTTACAGCCTGGCCAACATTGCCAATGGTTTCGTAACTGATATTGGCACGTATGCGATTATACGTTTTATTGCAGGCGTTGGTCTTGCAGGTGAGTTGGGAGCTGGCATAACATTAGTGAGCGAAACGATGACTAAAGAAAATCGTGGCTACGGAACAATGGTGATAGTAACTTTCGGTGCATTGGGAGCTGTGCTGGCTGCTTTAATAGCGGACAACTTTGATTGGAAAATGGCATACTTCGTTGGTGGCGGAATGGGTTTACTGTTGCTTGCATTCCGGGTCGGGATTTATGAGAGCGGAATGTTTTCATCTGTTAAAGAATCGGATGTGAAGAGAGGAGCGTTTTTTGATCTTCTTAAAGACCGCAATCGGTTTATAAAATATTTAAACTGCATTCTCATTGGGTTACCCATCTGGTTTGTGATAGGTGTATTGATAGCATTAAGCAACAAATTTGCAGCCATCAATAAAGTAGAAGGAACGGTGGTGATTGGCACATCAATCATGTTTGCTTATATCGGTTTATCAGTTGGTGATTTGATAAGTGGATTATTAAGTCAATGGATGCGCAGCCGGAAAAAAGTAGTACTGATTTATCTCGCACTTAACACCCTGCTCATCTTTATTTTTTTGTACGCTGAAAATATTTCATTGTTCACATTTAACTTTTTATGTTTTTTGTTGGGAACAGCCACTGGTTATTGGGCGCTATTTGTAACCATTGCTTCTGAACAGTTTGGAACAAATATCCGTGCTACTGTTACTACAACTGTTCCCAATTTCGTTCGCGGTGCGGTAGTGCCTATTACGTTAAGTTATAAAGCACTTGAAGCAAGCGTGGGAGCTGTATCAGGCGCATTGATTGTAGGAATGATTTGCATTATACTTGCAATGATTGCAACGCTGAGCGTAAAAGAAACTTTTGCCAAAGATTTGAATTATACAGAGCTGTCATAAAAGATGAAAACACTTGTAATAGGTGCTTCCGATAATCCTGAACGTTATAGTTATCTTGCAATAAACCGCTTGCGCAGATTTGGACATGAGGTGGAAGCAATTGGTTTGCGCGAAGGAAGAAAAGTTGCAGATGTCACTATCCAAAAAGGCATGCCTGACTTAAAAGAAATTGATACGGTAACTCTATATTTAAACCCAACCAATCAAATTCCTTATTATGATTACCTCTTAAAACTTCATCCGCGAAGAGTGATTTTTAATCCTGGTACCGAGAATGATGAACTGGAAAACAAGTTGAAGGAAAACAAAATTGAAGTGGAAGAAGCATGTACGTTGGTAATGCTTTCAACGGGACAATTTTAACAAAACTTATAAAATCAGTTTAAAAGTTGTTCCAACATTTTGTTGCGACTCAACTTTCATTTCAATGTGATGAAATGCAGCAATCGTTTTAACTATTGGTAACCCTAATCCATAACCTTCGGCATTGCTTTGATTGAGCCGTTTGAAACGGTCAAAAATATTTTTCACCTGTGATTCCTCAATCCCGATTCCAGTATCTTTTATTTCAACAATAAAATTGGTTTCTGCTTTTTGTGTTGTAATAATAATGTTTCCACCTTCTTTGTTATACTTAATTGCATTGTTGACGATGTTAAAAAAGAGGGTAAACAATAAGGTACGGTTGCAAGGGGAGTATTGAAAATCATCATGAAATTGTTTTACAAGTTGAATGTTTCGTTGCTGCAGGCGTTCTTCAATTTCTTCAAGTACTTCATCCAGCAATTCAACAATTTTAACCGATTCATTTTTTAAATACTGGTCGTTTTCAATTTTTGAAATCAACAATAGCGCTTTGATAATTTTACTCATTCTTGTTAAAGTCTTTTGTGACTCGATCAGCTTTAGCGTAACTTCTTCAGGTACTTTTTCATCAACAATGATATTTTCCAAACGGTTTTGCAAAATGGAAATCGGTGTTTGTAATTCATGCGATACGTTTGAAATAAATTCTTTTTCAATTAAGAATGCATCTTTTATTTTCTGCATCATATCATTAATGCTGTGATCAAGCTGGTTAAATTCAAAAGTGCTGCTTCTTACGCGTGCAAAGTTGAATGATGTAGGAGAAATGGTTGGTTGCAGCTTGCTGGTTACAATACGGTTAAACGGACGAAGCAAAACGCGTACAAAACCTAAGTCAATAAATATACTCAGCAATACAACTCCTATCATCATCCATAATGAAAACTTGCTGATAGTAGATTTTAACTGATCAATAGTGCTAAGCCCTTCTCCGATATTTAATTCATAAAGCTGGTTATCATAAACAAAAGGTGTACGTATTGTACGATGGTTCAAATTCTCTCCTTCAATATTCCATTGTTTGTTTTCCAATACCTGCAAGGCAGGTATTTTATCTGTTGTTAGTATTGGTCTGATCGCGATGAATTCCTCTTTTAAGATATTATAGCTTTCAAAGCTGCAATCCTGTTCAGCTTTTATATCTTCAATTCCTCCACGGTGAATAATTTTCATCACGCGCTCTGTACGCGCAATCAATCGTTTGTCAATATGGTCGTAAACAATTTTCTCTACTACAACTGGCAATGCTGCTCCGAAGGCAGCAATAATAAGCGCCTTTGAAAGAGCATTGTAAATCGCAAATTTTATTTGTAATCTCATTACGCGTTTACGCGATACCCGATTCCGCGGACCGTTTCAAACCAGTCAATAGAACCGTGTGCTGCAAGTTTTTTACGAAGATTTTTTACGTGAACATCAATGTAATTGGAATCATAATCATCTTCCAACACATCACCCCAAATATGTTCAGTTAATTGCATTCTTGTAAGCACACGGTTTTTGTGTAAACCAAGATAATGCAGCAAATCAAATTCTTTTTTAGTGAGATTGATCGATTGTCCGTTTGCAACAACGGTCCGGTTTTGAATATCCATCACAAAATCATGGATATTCATGGTGTTATTTTTTAACCCATGCTTACGTCTTAAAATAGCCTGCATGCGCGACTGTAATTCCGCTAATGCAAATGGTTTTGAGATGTAATCATCCGCGCCTAAATCAAGCCCTGTTACTTTATCTTCCACTTCTCCACGTGCCGTGATAACAATAAACGATGCTTCCGAATTGGCTTTTTTAGCGTCCTTTAGTAATTCAAGTCCATCCACATCAGGTAATCCTAAATCAAGCAAAATAAAATCATAAGAGTTAGTATGAATCTTATCTGCAGCTGTTTTTCCTGTGAATGCAACATCGCAATTAAAACTTTGTTTAGTAAGATAAATTTCAATTTCGTGTGACAAGCTCCGCTCATCTTCTACAATCAGTACGTTCATTTTTCTTTATGTTAAATTATGTTAACCATGTCAATTGTGTTAATTGAATTTGTTGAATTATTACTGAAACCTAAGAGCGTATTTTTGTCAGTTAACGTAATCAACTATTTTAACTCAATTCACAATATTTATAAGTACATCCTTAATTATTTTACAAGCATTAATCAATTCATCATCAGTAATTATAACCGGAGGTGCAATACGCATTTTGTGAGGTGCAAACAGGAACCAATCTGTAATGACTCCATTAGTAATACACCGCTGAATTATTTTTTGATTTATTTTTTCATCTCCAAAATCAACTGCAAGCAATAAGCCTTTGCCATCAATCTTTTTTATTAGCGAGTGTTTGAGCTCAGAACGAATAATTTCTTCTTTTCTTACAACATCTTTTTCCAGATCCATTTGCAAAATTACTTCCAAAGCAGCAAGGCTTGCAGCACAGCTTACCGGATGTCCGCCAAATGTTGTAAGATGACCTAACGCAGGATTTGCAAGACATTGCATCACTGATTTTGAAGCGAGAAAAGCACCAACCGGCATTCCACCTCCCATTGCTTTTGCTATTGCAATAATATCAGGTTGCAATGAATAGTGCATGAAGCTAAAGAGCTTTCCGGTACGTCCGAAACCGGTTTGTATTTCGTCAGCAATCAATAATGCATTTGTTTCATTGCATTTTTTTTTCAATAGATTTATAAACTCAACATCCGCAATTTCACATCCTGCCTCACCACGAATAAATTCTACAACAACACATGCTGTTTCATTATCAATCTTTTTTAAATCGGAGATATTATTGAAATCCAGAAATTGAACTTCTGGCAAAAGTGGATGGTAACCCTGCGTAAAAAATTCGTTGCTCATCAAACTTAAAGCACCCATTGTGCTCCCATGATATGCATTGCGAAAGGCGATAATTTTTTTCCGTCCTGTAAATCTGCGTGCAAGTTTTAAGGCACCTTCAATCGCTTCAGCACCCGAATTAGTAAAATAACAACTATCATGATGAGGCAATATTTCTGCAAGACGTGTTGCAAGTTTTACCTGTGGTGATTGTACATACTCACCGTACACCATCAAATGCATATAAGTTTCTGCTTGGCGCTGAACCGCTTTTACCACATCAGGATGACAATGCCCTACATTACTTACACTGATACCTGCAATCATGTCAATGTATTTTTTACCATTAACATCCGTGAGTGTCACACCCTTTGCCTTTACAATTTCAAGCATCAATGGTGCATCGCTTGTTTGTGCGAGATGATTTAAAAAAAGCTGACGTTGGGTGAGCATGTTAACATTTTACTGTTCATTTACTGATAGGAGAATTTCGTTGTACAATTCCTGGCTTATAAAAAAACCTGCTTTATTACGTAACTCATCTAAAATGGATTTTACATCTATAATAATATTTTCTCTTTTTGCTTTAACTAAAACTCCAATTAAACCGATTATTTTAATTCCCATTTCTTTTGCGATTGTTCTTCCTTTTTTTTCATCTATCAATAAAAAATCGGGATTGATTTCATGTGCAATGGTGATTGCCTGAGCTTCACTTTCATCCACCAATGACTTTAATTTATGATACAAAATAAGATCATGTATCTGTTCTTTTTTAATCCAGGAAGCATTGATAAATTCGGTTAAATCAACGTTGAATTTTTTTAGTTCAATAATTTCAAGATAAACAGCCTCCGGAATAATGATTGTTTCAAATATTTTTTTTAACAGGAAAAGTTTTCCTGTCAATATCAGATTAGAAATGGGCGAAGTATCGCTAATAACAAGCATACTATGGTTCATTCAATACGTTCATATCCTCACGAAAAGATTCGCTGTCGTAATGAATATTTATTTTTCTCTCGCTTAAAATTTTTTGAAATTCCATCTGATGAACTCCTGCAAAAGCGCTGGCCTGACCAAGTGTAAATGTGTTTCGTTGGTAAAAAATCAGCGCTATTTCAATCATGAGGTCTTTTTCCGAGAGATGAGTTTTCTTTAATAACTCGTCAGGTATTTCTATATGCATGATATTTTTATGAAATTATTAATATAAAAATACTATAAATATCTGTTTGAAGTTTGAAAGCAAAATCTAAATCAGAGAGAAGCCAGCACTTCTTCAATCGCTTTTATCCTTGCTTCTGCATCGGCTTTCTTTTTGTTTTCATTCGCAAGTATCTCTGGTTTGGCATTGGCAACAAAACGTTCGTTGCTCAATTTTACCATCACCGATTTTAAAAATCCCTGTGTGTAATCCAATTCTTTTTGCAGACGTTCTTTCTCTGCATTAATGTCAATGGAATTATTGAAAGGAATAAAATATTCGTTCTGTTTTACAACAAATGAAATAGCATTTTCCACTTTTTCTTTTGTTGTATTTAATTTATCAAGATTGCAAAGTTTAATAATGATGTCGTCAAACAATGATTTGCTTTCTCCATCAGCTCCTTTTTGAAAGAGTGAAATTTTTTCTTTCGGAGAAATATTTTTTGACTTGCGTATGTTACGCACTTCTGTTACAACATTGGATGCAAGTTCGAATTTGTGTAGCAAGGAATTATTAATGGCAGAAGTTTGATGCCATGTAGCAATAATTATATCGTCACCTTCTTTTCTGTCTCTTAACAAATGCCATAGCTCTTCACTGATGAATGGCATTATTGGATGCATCAGTTTTAGTATTGATTCAAAGGACTGTACAGTAGCCTCGTAAGTTTTCTTGTCAATTGGCAAAGGATTTCCATCAACGAAATCCGGTTTGATCATTTCTAAATACCAGGCACAGAAATCATCCCACACCAACTTATAAACAGTCATCAGCATTTCGCTCATGCGGTACTTATCATACAAATCATCAATCAGTTTTACTTGTTTATTTAAACGTGCATCAAACCATTCAACAGCTATTTTATTTCCATTGGATTGTTCAAGCTTTGCATCCACACTCCATCCTTTCACTAAACGAAATGCATTCCATATTTTGTTGGAGAAATTTCTTCCTTGCTCACAATAAGATTCATCAAATAATAAATCATTTCCGGCAGGAGAACACATTAACATTCCAAGCCTTACACCATCGGCACCATACTTCTCTATCAATTCAATCGGATCAGGAGAATTACCCAACGACTTTGACATTTTTCGACCTTGTTTATCACGGACAATTCCTGTCAGGTAAACATTGGTAAAAGGTTTTTCCTGACGGTATTCATAACCTGCAATAATCATCCGTGCCACCCAGAAAAATAAAATTTCAGGTGCAGTAATTAAATCATTGGTTGGATAATAATAATTGATGTCCTTTCCATCCGGATTTTTAAAACCATCAAAAACCGAAATTGGCCAAAGCCATGAAGAGAACCATGTATCCAAAACGTCTTCATCCTGTTTTATTTTTTCGTTTGCCAATTGCTTATTGCCAATTGCAAGCTTTTTCAAGGCTTCTTCTTTGGTTTTAGCGACCACAAAATTTCCTTTATCATCATACCATGCCGGAATACGTTGCCCCCACCACAGTTGTCGAGAGATGCACCAGTCATGCACATTCTCCATCCAGTGTTTGTAGGTATTGATAAACTTATCAGGAATTAATTTTATATTTCCGTTCAATACATTATCAAGTGCCGGTTTTGAAATATCCTGCATCTTTAAAAACCATTGCATACTCAATCGTGGTTCGATAACGGCATTGGTACGTTCGCTGTATCCAACTTTGTTTTTATAGTCTTCAACTTTTGCGATGTGACCTTTTGCTTCCAGATCTTTTACAATTTGTTTGCGTACTTCAAAGCGATCTTTACCAATATAAAAACCTGCAGCTTCACTCATCGTTCCGTTTGGATTCAATGTGTCAATCACCGCAAGGTTGTGTTTGATGCCGAGATTATAATCATTAATGTCGTGAGCAGGTGTAACTTTCAACGCACCTGTTCCAAACTCCATCATGATGTAATCATCAAATATTATTGGCACTTTGCGATTAACAAAAGGAATAACTGCAAATTTTCCTTTTAGTTTTTTATAACGCTCATCGTCAGGATGCACACAAACACCGGTGTCACCCAAAATAGTTTCAGGACGAACGGTTGCAACTGTGATAAAGTTTCCTGTTGACAGTTTCCTGTTTACAGTTGCTTCATCGTTAAGATCAATGTTTTCATCTTTATCAACAATAATATACTTGAGGTAATAGAGTTTTGAATTTACTTCTTTGTGAATTACTTCTTCATCAC
>JANLUX010000138.1:0-9833 GCA_031363705.1 Bacteroidota bacterium | reverse complement strand
CTATTATGAAAACCATACCCATAAAAGATTCATACATGATACCCCTGTAGGCTTTGGTGCAGGCATTACATTTGAAACCAGGCTTGGAATTTTTTCTTTCAATTACGCCTTAGGAAAACAATTTAACAATCCCATTCTATTTAAAGAAGGAAAGGTTCATTTTGGAATTGTAAATTATTTCTGATTCCCTACAAATGTCACCCTGAATTTATTTCAGCATTTTCCGACATTGAAGAGGTGCTGAAACAAGTTAAGCATGACGTCACCACCTCATTTCTCTTACCTTTGCCCCCTCAATGAAACATCAGAGCGGTTTTGTAAATATTATTGGTAAGCCCAATGTGGGTAAATCCACGTTAATGAATGCATTATTAGGTGAAAATTTATCCATTGTTACCAATAAAGCGCAAACAACACGGCATCGCATCAAAGGAATTTTAAATAATGATAATTACCAGATCATTTTTTCAGATACTCCCGGAATGTTGAAGCCCGTGTATAAGTTGCATGAGAAAATGATGGAAGCTGTTGACGAGACATTAACTGATGCTGATATTGTTATCTATTTGATTGAAGTAAAGGAATCTAAGATTGAAGAGGAGTTGTTAACCAAACTTCAGTTTTTAAATGTGCCTGTTTTGCTGGTAATGAATAAAGTGGATGAAGTGGATCAGGAATTTATTGAAAAACAAACGGAGCATTGGAAAAACTTGTTAAACCCTACTGAAATTATTCCCATCTCAGCATTGCATAAATTTTATTTAGATGTATTGCTGAAAAAAATATTAGAGAACCTTCCTGAAGGCGATGCATATTTTGAAAAGAATGATGACCTCAGTGACCGTGATATGCGCTTTTTCGCATCGGAGATTATACGTGAAAAAATCTTATTGTTTTATCAAAAAGAAATTCCTTATTCTGTAGAAGTGAAAATTCAATCTTATAAAGAGAATGAAGATATAGATGTGATCAAAGCATTTATTTACACAGCACGTGAATCTCAAAAAGCAATATTACTCGGACATGGTGGTGCCGCAATTAAAAAATTAGGAACAGAAGCAAGAAAAAAATTAGAAGAATTGCTTGGCAAAAAAGTATTTTTAGAATTAACTGTCAAGGTAATTGAAGACTGGAGAAATGATGAGCAATCATTGAAACGGTTTGGATACGAATGAATAACTGCATACTAATTAACGAATGCCATACGAATGTTACAAATTAACCAATCAATATATTGTTTCAGCCGTAAGTCGTTCGTAATATTCGTTACAGATTCGTTAATTAGTATGCAACCTTGTAAATAGTATTATACGAAGCAAAAAAGAAATGGCAAATATTGTTGCAATAGTAGGACGACCAAATGTAGGGAAGTCAACTTTATTTAACCGGCTCACGGAGAGCCGCAAAGCGATTGTGGATGAAACTGCAGGAGTTACACGCGATCGTCATTACGGCAAAGGTGATTGGAACGGACGGAATTACTCAGTGATTGACACAGGAGGTTATGTGCATTCATCAGGCGATGTGTTTGAGAAAGAAATTCAAAAACAAGTGCAGCTGGCAATTGATGAAGCAAATATTATTTTGTTTGTAGTGAATGTGGAAGACGGAATCAGCGACATGGATAAAGATGTTGCAAACCTTCTGCGTAAATCAGGTAAGAAAATATTTCTTGTGGTGAACAAAGTAGACAACACAAAACGACAGAATGAGATTGGAGAATTCTACGCATTAGGAATAGGTGAAGTGTATGCACTTTCAGCAATCAGCGGAAGCGGCACCGGTGAACTGCTGGATGATATGGTTGCAGCTTTTGATGAAACAGAATACGAAGATCTTGAACTTCCCAAGCTGGCCATTATCGGTCAGCCCAATGTGGGTAAATCATCATTGTTAAATGCTTTGATTGGTGAGGAAAGAACAATTGTTACTCCGGTTGCCGGCACTACACGCGATACTATTTACACCCGCTATCAAAGTTATGGTTTTGATTTTTTATTGATTGATACTGCCGGTCTGCGAAAGAAGAGAGTAGTAAAGGAAGACATTGAATTTTACTCAGTGATGCGTTCCATTCGTGCTATTGAAGAAGCAGATGTTTGTTTGTTGCTGATAGATGCAACTAACGGATTTACCTCTCAGGATATTAATATTTTTCATTTGATGGATCGTAACCGCAAAGGTTGTGTGATTGTTGTAAACAAATGGGATCTGGTAGAAAAAGAAACCAACAGCGTTAAAAAGTTTGAATCAGAAATCCGTGAACGGCTGGCACCATTTGAAGATGTACCGATTGTATTTACCTCTGTTAAAACCAAGCAACGCATTCATAAAACACTGGAAGTAGCATTAAAAGTGTATGAACACAAGACTCAAAAAGTTTCCACATCGAAGCTGAATAAAATTATGCTTCCGATTATTGAACATACTCCTCCACCTGCTATCAAAGGAAAATCAGTAAATATTAAATACATCACACAGCTTCCTGGTTTTTCTCCCACTTTTGCTTTTTTCTGCAACTCACCTCAGTACGTTAAAGAAGCATACAAACGATTTCTTGAAAATAAACTACGTGAAAATTTTGAATTTACCGGTGTGCCGTTGACGATTTATTTCAGAAATAAAGACGGTAAAGAAGAATAAATTTTAAATACTATTGCAAAATAACTTATGGATATTATTAAATTATACGGTGAGCGAAATACAATAACCAATTACCTGTCATGGCGAAAAGAGTTGAGTGATCACCAAATTAAATTAAACCAGTATTTGAATAAAGATTTGCTTGCTCACTTTGATATAGTTTAATTACCTATAATTTTTTTATTCTGATTTGGGGTTTACCCTTAAATATTTCATAGTATCATAATAACTTTTCTCTTTATCATACAATGGTAATTTTCAAAGTACCTGTTGCAATATTTACTCGCTGGGTTCATTCGTCTCACGTTAATTTTCTTTTTATTTATTAAAATACTATTGCGTATTTAAAATAATATTTATAAGTTGCATCAAATTTATTGCTCTCTATATTATCCTCTATTTCGTTTAAACGTACCTTAATAAAAAAAATAAAATGAAACAAAAAAACAACTTAAAAAAGATTTTATTGTTGATGGCGCTTCTGCTTTCTTCATTCCTGATTAGACCTGAAATTGCCCAGGCCACTCACTTCCGTTACGGCCATCTCACCTGGCAACCAATTGCCGGAACAAACAATGTCCGTTTTACACTCGTTAATGCTTTCCGCAGAGCTGCCCCAGAATATCCGGGAACCTATGGTGATGGATACGCAGCAGTTGGTGATATCATTTCAGAAGACATCGGGGGTACTCTGTTTTTTTACGGGGACGGAAATCAATCTACTGTTCTGCAATACAAGGTTATTTCCATTGATGTGGCTAACAATTGGCTCTTAGCGCAGGCATTAGAACCGGGCAGTACTACCAAAACCACTATTGACCATCATTACGCCACGGCAGATAATGGCGGAGTGCCGTGGGTAGCCGAAATAAATGCTGGTAATCGCACAGGAGTGGAACTGAATAATCCCAATGGCGGATACAGGGTTTCTACCCTTGTTGAACTATCGAGCGGTAACCGTTCTCCAATAAGCAGCTTGCCGGCTATAGTTAATATGCCATACAGTGCTTCTGCTTCTTTTACGGTTTTAGCTTCTGATGCTGATCCCAATACATTTTTAACTTACAGGCTGGCTTTATCGAGCGAGGCTGCGGGTTTTGGTACCTTTAATCAACCCACCAATTTAACCATCAATCCAATCACAGGTTTGGTGAGCTGGAATACCTTAGCCAATGCCGTTGTAGGTGGCTTGTATTCCTGCCAGGTAATTATCGAAGACCGGAGAACCTCTACAACCGCTCCTGTAATTACACAGGTAGCAGTGGATTTCCTGATTTATATAAGTCCGATCTCAACTCCATGCGATGTAAATGTGCCACCTGCATTTGTTTCTCCTTCTCCCACATGTGGAAATGCCTTTGTAGTAACTGAAGGACAGCCGCTTACTTTTACTGTGGCTGCGAATGATGCCAATGACGACACTATAACACTTAATTCCGCAGGTCTTCCTTCAGGTGCTACAATGACACCTGGCTTACCTATTAACGGTAACCCTGTAAGCTCAGTTTTTAACTGGACACCAATGGCAGGTCAGGCTGGCGCCTATGTAGTAACCTTTACAGCCACAGATAGTTGTGGTGCCCAGGCGCTTTGTTCCTATTCAATTCAGGTGAATGCTAATACCTGTCATTTACATATTGGATGCAAACCTACCATGCCCACTTGCTACGGGGACTGTAATGGAAGCATCAGCGTTACAGTAACAGGAGGTAGCGGTAGTTATGGTTACCTTTGGAGCAATGGAGCAACTACTAACCCGATCGGACCTATATGTGCAGGAACTTATACAGTTACTGTTACAGATTTAGTAACTCAGTGCACTTTGACAAAAGCTATCATACTTAAAAATAAACCTAAAATCGGTCATATTTTCACCACAGTGAATGCTACCTGTGGATTCTGTAATGGTTCATTAACCATTGCAGGAAAAGGTGGAAACGGTGGACCTTATACTTACCTGTGGGCCAATGGATCAACAACTGCTAACATTGCAGGTCTTTGTCCCGGATCGTACACTGTTACAATTACTGATAAGTTGGGATGTACCGTTATCTGCACCGGTAAGATAGTGAACAAGACAAGGAATTGTCCGCAACGATTAGAGAATGTGAACGATGGTAATAATAATAATAAACAAGTCTCTGTATATCCAAATCCTTTCAGCAACACACTCACATTAAATGTAGTGAGCGATGAAAATTTATTAGTAACTGTTAGGGATATGGTAGGAAGAGTTTTGGCAGAATACACTAACGTGAATCAATCTATTGTGATTGAAAACCAATGGAAAAACGGAATGTATTTTATTACTGCTGAAAACGAAAGCCGAAGTTACATGGAGGTGATTAAAGTTGTTAAAGAATAAAATTTGAGATGATCGAGTTGGAAACCGTCCCGCAATTCTGTGGGGCGGTTTTTTTTTGTTAAATAAATTTATGTTAACAATTTCAGCCTATACAAATGGGCTTTATAACTAAAGATTGTATTGCATTGAAATATTATAATTTTAAATACTATTGCAAAATAACTTATGGATATTATTAAATTATACGGTGAGCGAAATACAGGAACCAATTACCTGTCAAGGATTACCGCTTTAAATACCAATGCTGTGATGTTAAAAGGTACAGCTCCTGAATTTGGAATTTTAAGAAGATTTGAATTTCTCAAGGATGGTTATTTTTATTTTACTCAACATGAAAACCTGGGTTGGAAACATTCAATTCCTGATGTGGAAGCAATTAAAAAACATAAAGACTTTAACAACTTAAAAATTATCACCGTTACCAAGAATCCCTATTCATTTCTTCTTTCTTTATTCAGAAAACCTTACCAGATAATAGGCAAACGGCCTGCTACCTTCGATGAGTTTTTAAAAAGAAAATGGATTACTGTTAACAGGGAAAATTATAAGCCTAAAATATTCAAATCACCTGCGGAGCTTTGGAATGCAAAAAATGAAGCTTACATCAGCTTGCATCAAAAAACAAACCTACCGGTTTTAAACCTTACGTATGAAAAATTATTGGAAGATCCTGAGGCAACTATTTCGCATATTATTCAAGAGTTGAAATTGCAGTCAAAAAACGGGTTCACCAATATCGCTCGTTCCACCAAGGAAAAAGGCAAGGACTATGATTACTATAAAGATTATTATCTGAACGAACTCTGGCGCAAAGAACTGAATGACGGACAAATAAAATTAATCAATCAATATTTAAATAAAGACTTACTGAAGCATTTTGGATATAGCTTAATAACCTAGAATTTTTTTATTCTGATCTTTTTTACCTTTAAATATTTCATAGCCATCCTAATTACTTTTCTCTTTATCATACAATAGTAATTTTCAAAGAACCTGTTGCATGGCTCCGTTACATATCCTTTGATCTCCCTGCTAATTACTTAAATTTGCTCCGCTAAAACAATTTATAAAATGAAAAAAATTATTACCCTTTGCTTTACAATACTTCTTGCTCATGCATTAAATGCACAGTCAAACAATATAACGCTGCTCGGTCATCTTAGCTATGGCACTGAAACCTGTGCAGGTGTTTGGCATTATGTGGATACTGCCGGTAATGAATATGCCATTGTTGGTGCTTCTGATCGCTTATCAATAGTGGATGTAACCAATCCTTCTACTCCTGTGGAGGTAGCATCCGTTCCAGCACTTTCTGGTCAAGCCAGTCTCTGGAGAGAAGTAAAAACTTACGGCAATTATGCTTACGCAGTTAGCGAAGGTGGTGGTGGTGTTATGATTGTTGATTTAAGTGCATTGCCTGCCGTTACTTCCAAGCATTGGTATGGAGACACTGCAACCAGTCATTTATTTAACAGCGCACATGCCATTGCAGCTACTGATGGCTACTTATACATTTTCGGATCAAGCTATGGAAACGGTGGTTGTTTTATAGCAAGTATTGCTGATCCATGGAATCCGGTTTTTGCTGGACTCGCTGATCAGCGTTACATACACGATGGTTATATACGTAATGATACTTTGTGGGCAGGTGAAATTTACCAGGGTCAGTTTGCAGTAATTGATGTATCTGATAAAGCAAATCCCGTTTATATCACTACACAGCCTACTCCCGGTGCATTTAATCACAACACGTGGCTATCAGATAATGGTCAGTATCTATTCACTACTGATGAACAAAACAACACACCCGTAGGAGCATTTGACGTGAGTGACATCAGCAATATCCAATTGGTGGGAGTCCGTTATAACGACAGTATTCCCAATGAAGAAGTTCATAATGTGAGAGTTTACAACGATTACCTGATTAACCCTTCTTACGGAAGCCAGATTACGATATGGGATGCTGCACGTCCATCCAATATGATAGAGATTGCACATTATCCCACAGGTAATTTTTTATGTTGGGATGCTTCGCCTTTTTTACCATCTGGAAATCTTATTGTGACTGATGTGGATGGTGGTTTTTATGTGTTTGCTCCCAACTATGTGAGGGCGAGTTATCTTGAAGGAAATGTAACTGATTCGATCACAGGTTTAGCATTAAATAATGTATCAGTTAAAATACTTGGTGCATCAAAACAAACACAAACCAATTTGAATGGTGATTATAAAACCGGCATTGTAGGTACAGGCACTTATGATATTGAATTCTCCAAGCCAGGTTATCTTACTAAAACAATTCCGAATGTTAATTTAACTTCAGGAGTATTAACATTGATAGATATTCAGCTGACAAGTTATATCCTGTCAGGCCAGGTGCAGAATGCAGTGAACTTGCAGGGAGTTGCAAATGCCTCACTTCATTTTGATAATGGCAGTTATCAATTAGACCTCACTGCAGATGGAAATGGTAATTTCATTACATCAGGATTGCCCTCTGGAAATTATACAGTCACAATAACAAGCTGGGGTTATAAAACGATTTGTAACAACTACACAGTAAATGAAAACCCTCTCATCCTTCAGCTTACTCCCGGATATTATTATGATGACTTTACCAGCAATAATGGCTGGACAGTTAACAGCACTGCCACTACCGGTGCATGGGTACGCGAAGTTCCACACGGCACTATGTATGGTGTCACACCATCTAATCCGGCACAGGATGTGACTGATGACTGCAGCAATATTTGTTATGTTACCGGCAATACAGGAGTGACTGCCAATGATGATGATGTGGATGATGGACAAACCACACTTACTTCACCTGTATTTGATCTTACATCATACACTGATCCATATTTACATTATTCACGCTGGTTTTTTATTCAGCAATCAACAGCATTGGCAAACAGGGATACACTCTTTATCAGTTTAACTAATGGAATTGACACTGTGATGGTTGAAACAGCAACATGGGGCATGCTAAATAACAGCACGTGGGTAAACAGCATTTTCAGAATATCGAATTACATCACTCCTACATCTAACATGCGCCTGATTGTTTCTATCAGTGATAAAGTGGGTTCAGGAAATCTTTTAGAGGCAGGCTTTGATCATTTTGAAATATCTGAGGGAGTAGGTTTAGCAGAATCTCAAAACAAAAATTCTACCATTCATGTATATCCAAATCCATTCAACACCACCATTAATTTACATATTGATCATCCAGTTACTGACAAGGGAATGCAACTTATAATCACAGATATTACAGGTCGTGAAATGATGCGTAAAAGATTATTTACAAATGATGTTATGCTTAATACTGATGAATTAATCAGCAATGGAATTTATTTGTTGTACTTATCAGATGACAAGGATTATTATGAAACAATAAAGCTGGTGAAAAATAATTGAGTAATATTAAAGTGGTTGTTTATAAAGCAAAAGGGCGCAGCATTTTTTTCTGCGCCTTTTTGTTTTTACTCCCATAAGTTTTTTATAAAATGATCTATTATGTTTCTCAAAACACGATATTTGAATCATCCGCATGAAAATAAAAAATATAAATCTTCAAACCATGTTATCTTACAATCCGTTATCCCGAATATTAAAAAGGAAATTTATCCTGATCCTGATATTTATTCTTTATGGATACACATCCCATTCGCAACCGGCATTTATTACAGATAGCTTAGACAGCTATATTAAAAATGCCATGAAAAAGTGGAAAATCCCTGGGTTAGCTGTGGCTATAGTTAAGGATGGAAGGATAGTAGTGAATAAAGGTTATGGTGTGCGTGAAAACGGTAAGCCTGAGCGGGTGGATGAGAATACATTATTTATGATTGCAAGTAACACTAAATCCTTTACTGCTACTTCCATTGCTTTGTTGAATTATGAGAAAAGACTTTCGCTGGATGATAAAGTAACACGGTGGATAAAAGATTTTAAATTATATGATGACTGTGCAACACAGGAAGCGGTGATCCGCGATTTACTTTGCCATCGCGTGGGGCTGCAAACTTTCCAGGGAGATTTCCTGAACTGGAATTCCAATCTCAGCCGTAAGGAACTCATCAGCCGTTTCCACTTGCATAAACCTGTATATGGATTCCGCAGTCAGTATGGATATTGCAACCTGGCATTTGTAACGGCAGGTGAAATTATTCCTTTGGTCACTGACACCTCATGGGATGATTTTATAAAGTACCATTATTTCCAGCCATTAAAGATGAATCGAACCACCAGTACTTATAATGCTATTGTTGCTGATAAGAATGCAGCCAAGCCTCATACGTTGGTTGATGATAAGCTGGTGCTGGTTCCTTATGCTAATGTAGATAATCTTGGTGCGGCAGCTTCCATTAATTCAAGTGTGAGAGATATCAGTCATTGGTTGCTGATGCAGCTTGACAGCGGACGCTATGAAGGAAAGCAAATTGTTCCGTTTAAAGTGTTGCAGCAAACACGCACTTCACAAATGATCATTAACCAGATTAATCCTTTATTTCCAAGCACCCATTTTTCAACTTATGGTTTGGGGTGGGAGATGGAAGATTATGCAGGAAGAAAAATTATTTACCATGGTGGTGGCGCTGATGGTTTTGTTACCAGCACTTGTATAGTTCCTGAAGAGCAGCTGGGTATAGTGGTGTTAACCAATAGTGATGCAAACTGGTTTTATGATGTTTTAAGAAAGCAGATAATTGATGCATACTTTGATGAACCTTACCGCAACCTAAGTGATTTATACTTACAGCGCTTTACTAAAAACCAGGAAAAAGATGCGGCTGAACTTGCAGCTTATAAAGACACCATTGCG
>JANLUX010000137.1:0-6440 GCA_031363705.1 Bacteroidota bacterium | reverse complement strand
TTTGCATCTTTCACCTGGGCATTAGCCCCACAACTTAGTAAAATAAAGATTGACAACAGAAAATACTGAATCTGAAAACTCAACAAATAGCTGCAAACAAATGTCCGCTACTGCTCCCCTCTCCTTTGGAGAGGGGTTGGGGGTGAGGCGAATCGTCTCATCAGCTCAAAATATCTTTCTTATTAAATTTACAGACTGCGATTCCAAGAAACAAAAAAATATGGATCACCAATATGCCCACTGAAATTTTTATTTGTTCAACAGGCAAAGGATTGTCGAAAAAATTTCGCCAGATAACCATGTGCGTTGTAAAAAGAAAAGGTTTTATTTTATCGAACAATGGAATTTCCATTGAACCGATAATGGTAAACAAAATTATTACAGCCATTGTACTGATGATAGGTCCAATAGAATTTTCTGCATAACAGGACAGGCATAATGAAAAAGCAGCAATAACAGTCATGCTAAGAAATGCAATCAGTAAGGCACACATAAATCTCCAGAGTGTATCATCATTTTGAAGAATAACAATCTCTTCACTTTTTACCATTATTAGATCGCCACCACCAAAAATTAACAAACCAACACCAAGTGATACCAATGCAAGAAAAAGTAAAAGCAGGAATGTATAAACCGAACCTGCAGCAAATTTTGCAAATACAATTGATGTTCGCGAAACAGGTTTGGATGCAAGCAGGCGGATAGTCCCCATTGCTGCTTCACCGCTTATCAAATCACCGGTAACCAATGCAACCAGCAATGGAATCTGGATCACCAGGGTTTGAAGGATGATGGAAGTAACCAGGTTTCCATTAAGCAGATTTCCGGAAATATTAAAAGTTTGTTCAAGTGAATTGGTAAAAAAATCTATGTATAATTTACCATCAACATACATTGCAACCTGAATTAATCCTACAATAACAGCAATGGCAATAAAGCCAATATAACTCCGCGGTTTTGCAAATATTTTAAACAATTCTGATTTAAATAAATTCCAGTTCATCAGTTCACCAATCTCAAAAAATAATCTTCTAATTTTCTTTTGCTCTCCAATGCGTAAACAGCTATATTATTTTCAACGAGTTTTTTATTCAGCAAAGGAATTTGTTCTTTGCTCAGATTTACTGAAAACTGATGATCAGTTAAATCTGTGGAAACAATTTCATATCCTTCGTGTTTTGTAATGGATACTGCACGTTGCGCATCATCAACATTAAATATCACTACCATTTCTTTTGTGTTTAGTAATTCATTAACTGAACCCTGCACAATTGTTTTTCCTTTATTAATAATTGCCATTCGTGTTGCAATTAATTCCATCTCCGACAAGATATGTGATGAAAGAAAAATTGTAATTCCAAGATCTTTACTCAAATGATTTATCAGATTACGGATATCAATTATACCTTTAGGATCGAGACCTGTCGTAGGTTCATCCAGAATTATAAGTGATGGATTATGTATAAGAGTCTGCGCCAAACCCAACCGTTGTTTCATTCCATGCGAATAGGCTTTCACTTTATCATCTCCACGTCCAGTTAAACCTACTAACTCTAACAATTCATCAATTTTATTTCGTTTTAAATCCACACCCGAAATATTAGCAAGTATCTTCAGGTTTTGTTTTGCAGTTAAGTAATTATAAAAATCAGGCTTCTCCACAATGCATCCTATGCTTCGCAAAATCTCACTCCGGTGTTGCTTTAAATTTTTTCCGAATAAATTAATGTGTCCTGATGTCGGTGTAATAAGTGTAAGTAACATTCTTATAGTAGTGCTCTTGCCTGCACCATTCGGACCAAGAAAACCAAATACATCACCTTGAAATACATCTAATGACAAATGATCAACTGCCCTGAATGAGCCGTAATCTTTTACCAGGTTTTGTATTTCAATAATTTTTTCCAAGAGGAGTATTTTAAATCATAATATTCAAGAGAGATGCTTCGCACCTCAGCATGACAAACTCCCGGGACTTGTCATGCTGAGGTACGAAGCATCTCTCGACACATTCAAAGAATAATGAAATTTATTTTTCATCAGCTAAACTAAATTATCAATAATCGCCTCATCAAATGGACTTACTGTTTCTGAAAAATAATTAATCAACTCACCCTTTTCACTCACCAGATATTTGCAAAAATTCCATTTAGGTGATTGGTCATTCCACCCATTCAATTCTTTCTGCGATAACCATTGATATAATGGATGCGTATTTTTTCCGGTTACATCAATTTTATCAAACATTGGAAAAGTAACATTGTAGTTCTCTGTACAAAATTGTTTGATGGTATTATTATCTCGCGGTTCCTGCGCACCAAAATTATTGGAAGGAAAACCAAGAACGAATAATTTTTCATGATAAGCTTCAAACAATTCCTGCAACTGAGCGTACTGGTGTGTGTATCCACATTCACTTGCCACATTCACTATCAATAATTTTTTTCCTTTAAACGGAGCAAGGGTTGTTTTATTTCCATCAATGTCTTTTAAAGGAATGTCATAAACAGATGTGGACATTTTTATATTGGGATATTCAGGTGAGGAAATTTTTATTTTAGGAAGCAACGTCATCAGTAAAGGATAATAAAGCCGTTTGATCCATTGAGGAAGACTCATGTTATTTTTTCGTCATTGCGAGGAACGAAGCAATCTGTTTCATAGCATGAGATTGCTTCGTTTCTCGCAATGACGTTTATATTTTATTTCATAGCAAACTTTGGCAGATAATCTTTCAACATATCCTTATGCACCATAAAATCCATCATCTTCAGTTTTACATAATCTTCGTGGAAAAAGTAATAGCCAAAATTCTCACTGTCTTTAGCGCAGTTGCGTGAGCCTGAACCAGAATCTTTTATCAGATACCAGTCTTTTCCATTCTTCTCCATATAACCAATCAAGTGAAGACCGTGATCATCAGTAGTTGTTTTGTTACTGAAGCGAAACTGTCGTGCATTCTCATCAATAAATTCTGAAGGAATATCATAGCTTGGAATCAAAGCAACCTGTGATTGTGAAATAAACCCAGACTCTGAAACATCACCACCAATTGCCATTGTATAACCTTTTCGAATAGCAGCTTTAACGATTGCCATGTAATCATTCAACGGAACATTGTAATAGTTATCTGCATGCCACCAGTTGTCAGGCACTACATATTCTACTTTTTCCCAATATGGTTTTTCGAGCAGCGAAGTAACATCCACATAATCTTCTGTATTCAGTTTTAATACATTCTTTAAATAATCCTGTGGAGTCATTTCCTTCCCATTCACTTTCACTTTCGTGGGAGGCACACCTATATAATGATGCATAATTGATTTAATAGTGTTAATGATTTCCTCCTCATTCCAGGCATTGCCTGTTTTCACACTTGAGAGATAAGCTTTCATCTCATCAACCATTTTTGCATGTGTATGATATTTCAAACCAGTTAATAAACCTGTGTAACTTTCTTCGGGTACTGCACCATACATACTCATAATCCGTGTAACGGCATTGGCTTCGGAACCTTCATCGAAGTGAGAATCACCCCGCTCTTTCACAAAGCGTTTCGCTTTCTCCACATATTCCCAATACGCAGTATAGATTTCAGACAATTTTACTTTTTGCTTTGTCAGGCGATAAACTTCTGTTTCAAAATAAGAAGTAGTAGAATACGACCAGCAGGTTCCTGCATTGCCTTGTGAAACAGGTTCGTTCTTCCAGTAACCGGTGAATTGAGAGGCAGATGTCGGAACATCCATACCTGTGATATCTAACTTGAAAGAAGTTTTTTTCTTCTCCGGTTTTTTTGTTTCCTGGAATTCATCCACCCCTTTTAAAATAGAATTTTCATAAAATCCTTTTTGATACTCCACGAATTTTCCTTTGTTGTGAACCGGTTGCTGTGCCTTTGCCATTGTGGCAACAAACAACAGGAGCATTCCTAATTTTGAATTATTTAATTTCATTGTTTTATGATTTTAATTTTTATTTTTTGATTTACTTTATGTCATGCCGGACTTGTTTCGGCATCTTTATAGCGTCTCATTTTGCAGAGATGCCGAAACAAGTTTGGCGTACGATTAATTAACTGCAAACAATCATATTGAGATGATTCTAGATTTTCTAAGGTTTGTACAATTTTAAGCCCTTGATAAAATTAAAATCGGTCTTGTTATCGGTATATAGCTCATAATTATATTGCAGGGCAGTTGCTGCAATTAAACAATCTGGAGGAAGCAGTAAATTCTTCGGCAAATACTTTTTGACAAGCGTTAATGCAACCTGCGAAATATTCAAATCAATCATCAAAACATGATACGCTTTGAGTTGTTTTTCAAGATCATGTTTTCTTTGCCTGGTCTTCGCACCTTGATACAATTCTAAAATTGTAATGATGGAAATATTTATTCTCCCTTTTAAAACATCGAGGTGTTTTTTGCGAATACTATCTCCACGAAAAACTTTGATGAAAATGTCAGTGTCAACAATTATTGGTTTCTTTTCTGCCATAATTGTTTTCTGAATTTGGCAGGATTAATCTCAATATTTTTCCATTTACCAAAAAGAAAAGTGGGGGAAATATCCGGTGTTGATTTACTTTTCCTCATTTTGACTGCATCTTCATCAGATACTTCATAACCTAATCTTTCCAGCAAAGTCTGAATGATTTCTTTATCATGATCGTTGACATTAATTCTTAGATAACTCATCATCATTTTATATTTAACAAAGATAATCCTAAAGAAATTATCTGCACCATTTTTGGAATAGAACAAGTTACTTTAACAATCCTACTTCCAATTGCTGACTTTGTAAAAATTGAATACTCTTCTTAATATCATCATGCAACATGCGATCTTCTTTAACAAACGAAACATTTTTTCTGAATTCGTTAAAAAGATTTTCCAGTAATGGAGATGTTTTTAATGGTCTTCTGAATTCAAGCGCTTGTGCTGCATTAAGTAATTCTATTGCAAGAATTGTCTCTGTATTTTTTACAACACGATATAATTTGGTTGCTGCATTCGCTCCCATGCTTACATGATCTTCCTGTCCGTTGCTGCTTACAATAGAATCCACAGAAGCGGGAGTGCACAATTGTTTATTCTGACTTACAATAGATGCGGCAGTGTATTGGGGAATCATAAAACCGGAATTCAATCCGGGATTTGCAACTAAGAATGGCGGTAAACCTCGCTGTCCGCTGATGAGTTGATAGGTTCTGCGTTCGCTGATATTTCCTAATTCAGCTAATGCTATCGCTAAAAAATCCATTGACAAGGCAAGCGTTTGTCCATGAAAATTTCCTGCAGAAATAATTAAATCCTCTTCTGGAAATATGGTCGGGTTATCTGTAACAGAATTTATTTCATTAAAAAAAGTTTGTGCAGTATAATTAATTGCGTCTTTTGAAGCACCATGTACTTGCGGAATACAACGGAACGAATACGGATCCTGCACATGTTGCTTTGGACGAGAAATGATTTCGCTTCCTTTCAGTAATTCACGGTAACGGATTGCAGTTGCAATTTGTCCGGCATGCGGGCGTACCTGCTGAATGAGATGATGAAAGGGTTCGATGCGACCATCATAACCTTCGAGCGATAATGCACCCACAACATCGGCAACTGCTGACAGTTTTTGCGCCTGCATCACAGCATTTGTTCCGTATGCACTCATGAACTGCGTGCCATTTAATAACGCCAATCCCTCTTTCGATTGCAATTTTACCGGCTGCCAGTTATATTGTTTTAAAATATCAGCAGATGATTTTTTTTCTCCTTTATAATTTACTTCACCCAATCCGATAAGTGGTAGTGACAAATGTGCAAGCGGTGCTAAATCTCCTGAAGCTCCTAACGAACCCTGCTCGTAAACAACAGGTAAAATATCATTGTTATAGAAATCAATCAAGCGTTGAACAGTTTCCAATTGCACACCTGAATTACCATAACTTAATCCCTGAATTTTTAAAAGTAACATCAGCTTGACAATTTCAGCAGGTACTTCATCACCGGTTCCGCAGGCATGTGAACAAACTAAATTGTATTGAAGCTGAGAAAGATCACTATTGGAAATTTTTTTGTTGTACAATGCACCGAAGCCGGTATTGATTCCATAAAACGCTTCGTCATTACCTTGCATTTTATTATCAAGATATTCACGGCAACGGACAATCTTCTTTACAGCATCCGCAGCTAATTCAAGTTTCGCTTTGGAAGAAATGATTTCATTTATTTTTTCGAAATCGAGATGAGTGGAGGATATTTGATGAATGGACATTTATATTTTATGCTAACTGAATCAGAGCGATGCTTCGTACCTCAGCCTGACAATCGTCAGTGTTTGTAATTCTGAGGTACGAAGCATCGCTCAACACTTTTAATTTCTGTTAATGTTTAATTTTTTAAATAAGTTCTTCCAGCGAAACTTTCAACAGCTCACCCCAC
>JANLUX010000109.1:0-18819 GCA_031363705.1 Bacteroidota bacterium | reverse complement strand
CATCACCGGAAAGTAATAAGCATCATAAGCAAAATTTTATTAGTGTTTTTGCTGCTCTGTTTTATTGGCTGGATAATAGGTTCGCTGTTGACTTACCAGATGGAAAGCCCGATACAGCCCAGGTAACTTGACTCAGTAAATTAATCAAAAGTTAAAATAAAAATTATGTTATTTATAATTTGTCTCATCCTTTTATTTGAATATTTTCTTGAACGATACCTTGATTATCTCAACAAGAAAAATTACAGCAGTGACTTACCTGAAGAGTTGAAAGGAATTTATGATGAGGATCGTTACCGTAAATCGCAGGAGTATGAACGTGCTAATGATAAATTTTCTTTTTACACCAGTACATTTTCGCTGTTGCTGATGCTGGTGCTTTTATTCACAGGCAGCTTTGCATTGCTTGAGAAATGGGCTGTAAGCAAAACTCATGATTTGTTATGGAGCACCCTTTTGTTTTTCGGAGTGTTAGCCGTGCTTGCAGATATTCTTCAAACACCATTTGCTTTATACAAACTTTTTGTGATTGAGGATAAATTTGGTTTCAACCGCATCACACTAAAAACTTTTTTTCTTGATAAACTCAAAGGTTATCTGCTTGGCGGATTGATTGGCGGAAGTTTGCTTGCAATGTTTGTTTTGTTTTATCAGATGACAGGACCCAGCTTCTGGATTTACACATGGATTGCCGTGAGTCTGTTCACTTTAATCATGGTGATGTTTTATGCTTCGTGGATATTACCATTGTTTAATAAACTTACTCCGTTGCCTGAAGGTTCGTTGAGAAGTAAGATTGAATCGTATTGTAAAAAAGTTTCATTCAGATTAGATAATTTGTTTGTGATGGATGGTTCCAAGCGATCTGCCAAAGCAAATGCATTTTTCAGTGGATTGGGTGCGAAGAAAAAAATTGTGTTGTATGATACATTGATAGAAAAACATACAGAAGAAGAATTGGTTGCAGTGTTAGCGCATGAAGTGGGGCATTATAAAAAGAAACATACCCGGTTAACATTAGTACTTTCCATTCTTCAGACAGGAGTTATGTTATTTCTGCTTTCAAAATTTATTGACTCACCTAAATTATCAGAAGCATTAGGCGGACAAGGAAGTTCTTTTGTATTAGGACTGCTTGCATTTGGTATGTTATACAGCCCTGTATCAATGCTGCTGAGTATCGGCATGAATATGCTTTCGCGGAAAAATGAATACGAAGCAGATCACTACGCAGCTACTACTTATGAAACGGAACCGATGCAATCTGCATTAAAAAAATTATCCGTTGATAATCTCAGCAATCTACGTCCACATCCGTTGTATGTTTTCTTTCATTACTCGCACCCTACTTTGTTGCAGCGGTTGAAGGCGTTGAAAAGTGGGAAATAATCTTTAATATATTTGTAGTAGAAAGTTAAATTATAATAATCAAAAAATGGCACTGCAATTTATTCATGATAATAAGGGCAATACAACAGGTATATTTATTCCCATAGAAGAATGGCAAACATTAAAAACAAAATACGCTGAGCTACAAAAGGAAGAAGCTGAAAACCTTGCAGTGCTTTCTAATTGGCAAAAACAAATTATTGATGAACGATTGAATGACTATTATAATAATACAGGTGAAACTGCTGATTTTGATAAAACGATTGATGACATCGAAAAGAGTTTATGAGTTATCAGTTCATCAACCGACCTCTGGTAAAGACTGACATAACTGTTGCAGTGGATTATTATAAATCCCTATCTCCATTACTTACAAAGCAATTTTTATTCCGCTTGCGTGAAGCTAAATCACACATCTCAAAATCACCACTTGGATTTCAGGTTAAGTATAAAAATGTTAGAACACTATTGTTGAAACAATTCCCTTATCACATTCATTATATTGTGGACGAGAACACAAACCTGATAATTATTCTTGCTATAATTCATGCTTATAAAAACCCGCAGGATTATGGCAGCAGATAATTCTGCATCCGTTGTATGTTTTCTTTCATTACTCCCGCCCTACTTTGTTGCAGCGGTTGAAGGCGATGAAGAATATTTAACCAATCCCTCTCAGCACATTCACCTCCTCATCCAGCTCTTTCCCTTCTGTAATATGCGAAGCCATCTGCGCTGCATAATAAGGAGCCATCATCACCCCTTTTGTTCCCATGCCGTTAAAGATTGCGAGATGGTTGTGATGCGGATGAAATCCAAGAAATGGTCTGCGATTTTTTGTGGTGGGGCGAATTGCTGCCTGGTGATTTACAATTTCAAAATCGGCATTAATTATTTTCTTTATTGATTGTTGTAAATGTTCACGCGCTTCAATTGTTGTTTGAGTAGATAAATCTTTCCAGTTAAAGGTGGAACCTGCTTTAAAAAGATTTTCTCCAAGTGGTAATATAAATACGCTTTGATTGATAATATATGGAAACTGCAAATTTTTACAATGAATAGTTATTACTTCTCCCTTAGCGGGGATAAATGGCAAATGGTTAAAATAATATTGTGTGAGCGCTGAGTAACCATCACAAAGAATTAATTTTTCACATTCATAATCTTTCCATTTTATGCCATGCTCTTCAAAAATTATTTCATGTGGTTGTATTTTATCAGTATGGTAACTTCCTTTTGCTTTTAAAAATTGAGTGATGGCAGCGGTAAATGCATTTACGTTTAACCATCCTGTTTGTTTTAACAAAATTCCGCCAAGCGGTGCAATAACGGTGGCAGGAATCTGATCAGCAGTTAAAACACGGTCAACATATTTTTCAATATCACTTTCTGCGCTTCTCGACATCCATTCATTGCGGTGTTGCACGGAGGTAAATATTTCGAGCAAGGGCATCTCATTAAAAAAATTATTGTGGAGTGCTGATTCTATATCGCGATAGCAATTAACCGCAAAGGAAATTAAAGTATCTGCCTGCCACGTTTTTACCAATCGTCTTCCGGTTACAGGATGGATGATGCCTGCAGCAACCCGTGATGAGGAATGCACAAAGCCATCATCTACTACTAAAACTTTTTTACCCTGCTTAATTAAAAACCATGCAAGCAATGAACCGGCTATACCTTGTCCGGCAATGGCGTAATCAAATTTCATTGGTTTACGGTTTGCCGTTTACAGTTTACAGTTACTTGATGTAACATAACTGTAAACCGTAAACTGTAAACCATTAAGGGCGTTCGCCTTTATAAGAAACCACCGCCAGTTTGTTACCCATCGGGCTAAAAGCAAGGCGATAAAAAGTACCAATCACCTTGGAGTAATCACCCACCTGCAACCATTGGGGATCCTTTTGGTTTTTGGTATCCCACATAAAAAGTTTTCCTTTATCCGCCATCAGTATTTTTCCATCGTAAGTCCAGCAATAATCCTCTACACCCTTTAAAGTTTGGCAAACAGGGGTTTCTTCTTCAGTAAATGCTTCATACTTAACAATGGTCCAGATAGAATCCTGCTTGGTAACATAACTCATTCCATCCATGCCGGGCACTTTTTGAATACAACGCCCTACTCCACCTTCGGCTAAGATAACTGCCTGTGACGGCACCATATCAAATTGTTCCAGTATCATGTGATCGCCTTCCAGCATCAGCATCCCTGTTGTTGTATCATTAATCCAGCAATAATAAGCCACCGAGTCTTCGTTTTCCGTTAAAGGAGTTGCGGTAGTATCTCTTAAGTCAATACTATAGAAACGCTGGGCTTTATCCATATCCACCCGCACACAGCTGATAAGGTTTTTATCAGTGAGCATGGGCTGTGGCTGATATTCACTTTCGGGCGATTGAGTAATCTGCCGGGTTATCTTTTTCTTCAGGTTATACTCGAACAAATCGCTCTGCGAAGTGTCAGGCATGCTTGCAAAAAACATTACGTTTCCATCACGCGAAAAAAATGGCTGGTTATCGTAACGGTCGTTATTCGTTATTCTTTCAGCTTTGCCGAATTCTATTTTGCCGGCTTCATTTACCACATCAATCAACCAGATTTCAGTAGTATTGATTTGGGTTTGAGCATGTACTGAAGAGCACAAAAGTGAAGCGAAAGAAAACGTTAGTAAAGAAATTAATTTAATGCGCATAATTATTCTGATGTTGAAGTTTTATGGATAATCTGTTTTGTATGAGCTCCTAAATAAGTAGTGATTTGTAAACTATCAGGACTGTTAACATTATTTGCCTTTGCAGAGAAATATCCACGCAATATTAAGGCGTTTAAGTGATTAAAAGAAATGATACGGATGCTGTCTAACCGGTGCCCAAAGTCAATATCACGGGCAAGGGTTTTGTGAAATATCCCGAAGCTTTGTATTACTTTATATTTAATCTGATCATCAGCAAGATTTAACATGCCTTGTTGTTCTTCTAAAAAATAATTGCCTTTAATATGAAAGGTTTTATACAGATCATTACTTTTCCAGCTATAGCTGATGTATTTAAACAACTGTGAAGGAGAAACAATAAAAATAACGATTGTGAAAAGATATAATGAGAAATAAACTTTAAATGGAAGCAGTGCATCTGATCGCAATACCATACCAGCCATTATCAAACCTGAACAAACAAAAGCCAGGCTCAGATAATGTAACAGCGTTGATTCCTGGTTAATCATATACAGCACACAAAAAAGCAGCATTAACATGGCGTGAATCAAGAGTGGCAATTTTAATTTAATGATGGGCACATATCGTAAAGCAATGGATAAAATAAGGCATGCAGCAATGGAAAAAATATAAGCACTGATGGTGATAACAAGCAAAGTGTTATTCATACGTTATGCTTTTTGCTTATAGAGTTTCTCTAACTGAAACATTTCATCACGGTAACGTGCTGCAGAAATAAAATCAAGTTCCTTTGCTGCGCGTTCCATGTTTCTGCGTGTGTTGTTTAATGCTTTCTCTAACTGATCAAGACTCATGTACTGCACCACAGGATCAGCCGCCACACTCACTTCCTCATTTTCAACATAAGCTTTTGATGCTTTTGCATTTTCAATACGTGAAGCAAAAACTCCATCACCTGTGTTTTTATTCAAGGCATGGGGAGTAATATTATTTTTCAGATTGTATTCAATTTGTTTGGCACGTCTTCTATCCGTTTCATCCATTGTTTGCTGCATGCTATCAGTAATCTTATCAGCATACATAATTACTTTTCCATTCAGGTTACGGGCAGCACGCCCTGCTGTCTGTGTAAGTGACCGGTTCGACCGGAGGAAACCTTCCTTGTCAGCATCAAGCACAGCCACCAGCGAAACTTCAGGCAAGTCGAGCCCTTCACGTAAAAGATTTATTCCAACGAGCACATCAAATACACCGAGTCTTAAATCACGCAGTATTTCCACACGGTCTAATGTTTCCACTTCTGAATGAATGTAACGGCATCGGATATTTAAGCGCGTCATATATTTAGTGAGCTCCTCAGCCATCCGTTTTGTAAGCGTGGTAACCAGCACACGTTCATTTTGCTTTACTACGCGTTCAATCTCTTCCAGCAAATCATCCACCTGGTTAACACTTGGGCGCACTTCAATGGGCGGATCCAGCAATCCTGTCGGCCTCACAACCTGCTCCACCACCACCCCTTCACTTTTTGCCAGTTCATATTCAGCAGGTGTAGCACTCACATAAATTACCTGGTGTTGCAATAGTTCAAATTCATCAAACGTAAGCGGTCGGTTATCAATTGCCGCAGGTAAACGAAAGCCATAGTCAACTAAGTTGACTTTGCGTGAACGGTCTCCTCCATACATGGCACGGATTTGCGAAACGGTAACATGACTTTCGTCAATAACCATAATATAATCATCAGGAAAGTAATCAAGTAAACAGAATGGACGCTGACCAATACCACGTCCGTCAAAGTAACGTGAATAGTTTTCAATGCCGGAGCAATAACCTAACTCACGAATCATTTCCAAATCAAAAGTTACACGATCCTCCAATCGCTTTGCTTCCAAAAAACGGCTTTGCGATTTAAAATACTCTACTTGTTTAACCAGGTCTTCCTGTATATTAAATATTGCCTGTAGCTGTCTGCCCTGGCTGGTGATAAAAAGCGTAGCAGGAAAAATGGCAAGATGATCATGCTTCTGAAGTTTTTTACCTGTGGTGGGTTCAATGGTTGCAAGCTCTTCAATCTCATCACCAAAAAAAATGATTCTATAAGCAAGGTCACTGTAAGCCGGAAATACATCTACCGTATCACCCTGCACACGGAAAGTGCCACGTTTAAATTCTGCAGCCGTTCGGGAATAGAGACTGGTAACCAAACGGTGCAATAAATTATTACGGCTAATCTTTAATCCTGATTGTATGCGTAAGATGTTTTCTGCAAAATCATTTGGATTACCCATACCATAAATGCATGATACAGACGAAACCACAATTACATCCCTCCTGCCCGACAGCAATGAGGTGGTGGTACTCAATCGAAGTTTTTCTATCTCTTCGTTAATGGAGAGATCCTTTTCTATATAAGTATTGCTGGTGGGCAGATAAGCTTCGGGCTGATAATAATCGTAATAAGACACAAAGTATTCAACAGCATTGTTTGGAAAAAACTGTTTGAACTCTCCATACAATTGAGCAGCTAAAGTTTTGTTATGACTTAATATAAGAGTCGGTCTTTGCACCTGCTGAATAACATTAGCTATAGTAAAAGTTTTACCGCTGCCGGTAACTCCTAAAAGAGTTTGTGCTGAATCACCCCGCAATAAACCTTCACTTAGCTGTGCAATTGCTTGGGGCTGATCACCGGTGGGCTTAAAATCAGAAATTAATTGAAAATCCATTTAGAGCTACAAAGTTACAAACGAACACCTTGGCAGAATGCATACCAATTAACGAATCTGTAACTAATATTACGAATGTGGCAGGATGCATACCAATTAATGAATCTGTAACTAATATTTCGAATCATAATGCCTAAATGCTCCTGGCAATTCGTAACATTCGTAAAGCATTCGTTAATTAGTATGCAGGTTTTGTATTACTTTCGCAGCCTCACTTTAAAATCACACCGATGAAATTAAACAAATCAATTATTTATCTCTTAATCTCAGTTATTGTAATGGATTCATGCAACGCGCAGGACAAAAAGAAATCAGACACCAATATTAAATCACAACTCGACTCAGTAAGTTACGGCTTAGGAGTGAGCATCGGTGCTAACCTCAAACAAAATGCTTTAGACTCTATAAATGTGGATATGATGGCTAAAGGCATGAAAGACTTTTTTGCCAATAAAAACAATATGACTTCTGAGCAGGCAGATGTAGCTATTAGGGGTTATATCAGTGCTAAAGAAAAAGCAAAAGGCGAAGGCAATGCGAAAGCAGGCGAAACTTTCCTTGCTGAAAATAAAAAGAAACCGGGTGTTCAAACTACCGTAAGCGGATTACAATACCAGATTATTAAAGAAGGTACGGGACCAAAGCCAACCTTAAATGATATGGTAACTACTCACTATCATGGAACTTTGATTGACGGAACCGTGTTTGATAGCTCAGTAGAGCGCGGACAACCTGCTTCATTCCCTGTAAGTGGAGTAATACCAGGGTGGACAGAGGCGCTTCAGCTAATGCCTGTTGGTTCAAAATGGAAACTGTTTGTACCAGGTAACCTTGCTTATGGTGAACGTGGTGCAGGTGGCAAAATTGGTCCTAATTCTGCATTAATTTTTGAAGTGGAATTGCTTTCTATTGATAAGAAAGAAGATGCACCTAAAGATGGAGCACCAGCAGGTCATGATGATCATAAATAAGAATTAATTTTTTATAAAATAATAAATCCCGTTCTGTGAAGAGCGGGATTTTTTGTTTGATTCAAAGTTACCTATTCCAACCAGGTGGATAAACAGTTCGGGTATGTTTTCGTGTCTTAGCAAGATTTCTTAAAAACCGGAACCGATGTGGCAAACCATATTTCTGCCGCCATGTTTTAAATTGTTCAAACAAGTTTTCCTGTTCAGCAGTTAATGGTTTAAACATAGATTGAGAGAATTCTGCATGCAACATGGCTTTGTGACTTTTTGTTTTGTAATAACAAAAGTAAAGCCGTGGCCTGCGCTCAGTGTTTGTTTGTTGATAAAAGTGCGTTGAGGTTAGGTAAAAATACTTTTATCGAACAGCAAAATGAATTTACTAATCAACTATACCCGTTGCATTTGCAAAAACATTTTCTGAAATATTGCTCACCTCATTTTTAAAATAAAAAGGACCACCCCAGTGATAAATAACCCTGCGATAGTGTGTGGTGGTTTTGCCACGGGTAACATGTATAATCGTGATAATACGGTTTTTTTCCACAATGTCTTCACGCGTTATTTTTTCGTCTTCAGTAATCAGTCTCATTGTGCCGGTGTCAGCACCATTTTGCTTGGATAATTTTCCTTTACCAGGATCTGCACCTTGATTACCATGAGAAACATTGACTGGATCATTACCCTGGCTCACAATGGAGCTTGCACTGATGTCATTGGAACCATCCATTGCAAAATAATCTTTGGTTTGTTCACCACCTCTACCAATGGTTTTCGAAGCAACGTCATTATCTCCACTACCCTGTTTAGAAGGTGTAGGATCCGGATTTGTTAACGGTATAGGTTCATTAATAGTTGAAGCAGTATTCACAGGAGGATCTGGTGCTGGAACAAGAGCTGCTTCATCACCTTTTCTTCCTTCGGTGCTAATAACAGTTTCACCAGTTCGTTTTTCCTCTTCAGCCCTGGCCGCCAATTTTTCTTCTGTTTCTTTCAGGTTTGATAAAATTGATTTTGAATAATCAGTATCGTAATTAAATTCATCAAGATCTTTATCAAAACGGATTTTACCTACCGGCTGATTATACACTGTGATGTTGACTCCATCATATTGTTTAAAAAGTTTCACACCTATTTTATAAGGATTAAAACCATCTGCAATATGATCAGCAGGCGCTTTGGTATCAAACTCCACTGATTTAGTAATATAACCGGGCTTACTGAATATGATTGTATAATTACTGTTAAAATGCAGCTTTAGCTTCATTCTGCTGGTGGATGATTGAGTAAAAATTGTTTTACCGTTTTTCATCAGCTTGATAAGTACATCATCCACGTTTCCATTTTCCACATCTACTTTCACCGGTACTTCTAAACCAACTTGCGCGTGCATTGAGGTGGAAATTAAAAGGGTTATAATAATAGTAACCTGCCAACATTTCAATTGCAGGTTTACGCAGAATAACTTATTGATAAACGAAACCATAAACTGATTTTTAAGTAGAAATGATCAACTTTGCAATTCAATATTTATGAATACACATTATCATTTCCACTTGAGCAAGCTACTTTGTGTCTTAGGCTTCGTGTTGGTATTTTTTCAAAATTCTTACAGCCAGCGTCCGGGCAGCAGGGAAACAGTAGATTTTATAAACAAGACATTAGAAGGAAAATGTAAGATTCACCTTAATGGTGCAATGATTATTGCTGACTTTTATTCGCATGACGGAACTAAAATCAGGCAGGATAAATTATCCAGCGGAGCGTTAGACACCGCAGTGGTTTATGATTCATCAGAACAAATTCTGTCAGCGCCTTGCATAAAAGCAGAAGGAGATTGTGTTACCAGAACTTTATATATTCAAAAAATCAAAAGACCTTATTCACGATTTAGTATCCCTGTGAATAGTGAAACTCAGGCTAATGAAGTGCGCATCGCATTGAAGCATTTAATCAGACTTTTATCCGAACCAAAATATAAAGATGAAATTACTTTTTATTAAAGGTTGTCTGTTATTGATAACCGCTACAATATTTGCACAACCTAAGGATGCGAAAAAATCGAAAGAATATTTTAACAGGGGTCAGCAATTATTTGCTAATGTAAAATATAAAGAAGCGATAGAGGCTTATACATTAGCAATTAAAGAAGACTCAACAAATACAAATGCCTGGATTCGCAGAGGGTTTACCAAAGGAATCGTAAAAGATTTTGAGGGCGAGATGACTGATTATACTAAGGTAATTGAGGTAGATCCCCAGCATAAGTGGGCTTATATTTCAAGAGGAAGTGCACGTAACCGGTTAGAGGATTATGACAATGCAATGGATGATTTTAATAAAGCGCTTGCAATTGATCCTGATGAACCTGAAGCATATAATAATCGTGGCTTTACCAAAAAGATGAAAGGTGATTTAAAAGGAGCCTGTGAAGATTGGTACATTTCTAAAAAATTAGGTAATGACGAAGCCAAAATCATTTTAAAAAATAATTATTGCAAATAAATCAAGACAAATCTCACGATGCAAAAAAACAGAAAACTCTCCTTCTTATTAATTTCCTTACTTGGGTTCGCCTTTATTTTACTGACATTAAAATGGAGCAAAGGTTATGATGATGTAAGTAAATGCCTCGTTAAATATCGGTATGAATGGGGTCAGCCAGGAAGTCAATGTCAAGAATCATCAAAAACTTACACTGTTTATTTTAGAAACGAGTGCTATAAAAAAATTAATGCAAAATTAGCAGTGCAGGAAAAGGATAAGCGTTGGAAAACTTTTACTCGCCTGAGTCTAGGTTATAATGATACAATTGTTGGTTATGCCTGCAATGGCACAGGCAAATATCTTTATTGGGCAATAGAAAGTACGGATAAATCAAATCAGTTGCCATCGGATGAAGAAATTCAACATACCGGAGAGCAATCTGAAAAATAACATCAGTGAAATTTTTCATTTATCCCCAACCCAAACAAAGCAAAATCATATTTCACTGGATCAAAGGGATCAAATTTTCGAAGATTACTTGTAAGTTCCATTACCGCTTTCCAGTCATTTTGTTTTCTTTCCAGTAAACCAAGGCTTCTCGAAACTCTGCCTGAATGAACATCTAATGGAATAGCTAATACTTTTGGAGAAATATTAGTCCAAATACCAAAGTCAACGTTTTTATCTCTTCTTACCATCCATCTTAAAAACATGCACATCCTCTTAGCAGATGAATTTTTTATCGGGTCTGAAATATGTTTTAAGGTTCGTTCAGGATAGTTTAAACTAAAAAAAGTTTTCCGAAAGGTCGAAATTGCATAACCAACATCACCATTATGGACATTCAAACTATCATAAAATAATTTATTGAGTCCACCTTTCTTTTTATAAATATGTTGAAGTGCCTTCAAAAAGTATTTACAATCTATGGAATTAAAGGTTCGGTGCACAAAAGTGTCAAAGTTTCTAAGGTCCTTTGATTTAAAATTCAAAATAAAATCATAAGGAGAATTATCCATTAGCTCTATTAGTCGAAACCCGTTTTTAAGAATGGTTGATCGTTGACCCCACGCAATTGTTGCTACCAGGAAACCAGCAATCTCAATATCCTCCTTATGAGTAAAAGAATGAGGTATAACTATTGGATCATTGTAAATAAAATACGATTGATTATACAGATGGTACTTTACCTCTAAAAAATCTCTTAAATCCCGTGAAATCTTTCTCATTGATTAAAAAACAGGAACGTATAAAAACAACCAAGTCCCGCTAAAAGCGGGACCCGGAAGACACAGAAAAGCCAAAACAATTACTACTATGAACAACAAAACCCTTTACACAAGCAAATGTATATAGATGTATTATGAAATATGCGGACAATTAAGGGTTATTAAAGACATTCAGAATGAATGTCACCAAAAATTTAAAGGAAGAAATGGGGTAAATTTTTAGGAGAAAAATTATTGAACAACGCTAAAGCTGTTAGAAGGCTTGTCAAATATTAATTGCATATGGGTACGGGTACCTACATCATCGGTAATAACAATACCGTAATTTTCTCCTTGTTGCTCTGTAATTACAACAGCATCAGTTTGTTCAGGGGCAAAGTTAAAACCTAAAGAAATTAAAAACGCAATTATTAACTCTATCATATTTTTTTTGGTTTGGGAATTATTCTATGAACAATTATGTGTTAAAAAGTTCTCAAATATAGTTAAGAAATCGTTTGAAGTCAAGTAAATTTTTAGTTTTTGTTGATCTTAATGATAAATAATTAACTATCAGATAAATGGATTAAAAAAATTTACAACTTATTTCCATATGAAAATATCTTCTTTATTGCGAGGTTGTTTATCCTTCAACCAGTTAAACCCTTTTAATTTTAACTCCTGGGGTTCTATTTGTTTAATGGGATAAAGCGTAGCATCAGGTTTATTGAGCAAAGATATTTTTTGGACTTTACTCTCTTCAATAAATATTATTAGATCACTGGATTCAGCCCTGTTAACACCTGACAACTGTTTTTTATTATTTCGCAGGTAGTAAATTGTTTGACCGTTTCCATTAACATTGATTTTATAAAGATTATTATCGTTAAAGTAACCAATCATATCTCTCCCTTTAATTTGATTGAAACGCAAGCTGTCTTCTGAAGAAGAAATAAAAGAGTTAACGCGTAAATTCATTGAATAGATTTTATTACCGGCAAGGAGTAGTGAAATTGAATCCGCAGTTAATTGATTCTGATTACTCCACAAAACAGGATCAGAATAAAAATGAATGGTTGAATCTTTTGAGGAATAAACTAATGAATCACACTTTCCCTGCAAATCCGTTTTAAAAATACGGACGTGTTTGTATGCAAAATATGTTTTTTGCTTTGTAACAGAATCATTAGTTGCATACAAAGTATCAGCATGCAAATACATTGAATCTGTATCAAAAATCTTTGTAAGCATGGTTTTGCCTGTTACTAATGAGCGATTGGTTTTTTCATTAATATAAGCATAATCACCATTGATGATGATTTTTTGAGTGGTATCTGTTATCATTACATTTTTAAATGCCCTGCCAATTCCTTCTTTACGATTATAAAGAATACTGTCTCCATTTAAAATGTTTTCACGCGTTTGAATAAATGCATGCTTGCTGAAAAATGATTTTTCAGTTTTGGTATTATACCAGCCATTTTCACAATATATATATGCTGAATCTTTACTTGTGCTTTGAATAGTGGATGGTCCATAAAAAAAAGCAGTGGCAGAAGTAGTATTATATTTTAGTGTATCGGAATTCATTATATACTTCGGATTAACCAACACTACATTATCCTTAAAGAAAACCATTTTATCTTTTGAATAATAATAACCTCGCTGACTGGTAAGTACGTTTTCATTATCTACTACTTTACCACCGGTACTGTAGTCCGCAATTTCCGTATTTAAATCATAATTCATCGCATCGGTAGTTAGTTCCATCTTTCCATCAGTCAACCTGACATTTTTATTCACTCGTGATGACTTGGTATTTCCATCATAATGTAATATTTCCCCATACATTTTCGCATCCGGACCTTCTATGCGTATATTACCAAAGGCATCTATGCTGTTTGTAGTTTCATAAAACAATGCACTGTCACAATACATCAAAGTGTTGTCCTGTTTAAAGATCACATTACCAACCAACCTTCTTACTTCAATTCCATTTATTTTGCTTCCTTCCAATGAAGATGCCTGTACTATTTCAACCTGTTTGTTTTTTTGCGCAAATAAAAAATAGCCCGGATGAAAAAATATCGCTGTTAGAAAAAGAAATCTGACATTTAACCGGCTCATTATTTTACGGTTTAAACGTGAAAAATAAAAACCGGAAATCATTTCAGCACTGCACTGCGCTTTAATGTTTGTTTTCTATCAGGTCCCACAGAAACAATAGTGATTGGCAAACTTGTCTGATGTTCAATAAATGAAATGTATTCCATCAATTCAACAGGAAGCAATTCTTCATCGGTAATGTTATCCAGGGTTTGCTTCCAACCTTTCAATTCAATGTAAACAGGTTTTGCTTCGTTGTGTACAATATCAAAAGGCATGTAATCAATTTTTTTTCCGTTGTATAAATAATGTGTGCAAACTTTTAAAGTTTCAAACCCACTCATCACATCAGGTTTCATCATGATGAGTTGAGTTACTCCATTCAACATAATGGCATATTTAAGAGCGGGCAAATCAAGCCAGCCACATCTTCGGGGACGTCCTGTTGTTGAACCAAACTCATTACCTTGATTCCGAAGCTTTTCACCTGTATCATCATTTAATTCAGTAGGAAAAGGTCCGCTTCCAACTCTTGTACAGTATGCTTTAAAAATTCCATACACCTCTCCTATTTTTGAGGGGGCAATTCCTAAGCCAATACAAGTGCCTGATGTTATTGTATGTGATGAAGTAACAAAAGGATACGAACCAAAATCAATATCAAGCAATGAACCTTGTGCACCTTCAGCAAGAATTGTTTTACCCTCATTGATATGTTGATTGAGCACGTATTCACTATCAATTAACATTAATGATTTCATCAGTTCAATTCCTTCCATCCATGCCGGTTCGGCTTCTTCCAGCTTATAATCATATTTATAAAATGAAAGCAACTCTTTATGCTTCTCCACTAATGCCTTGTAACGATTGATAAAATCAGGATGTTCTATATCTCCCACCCGCAAACCATTGCGTCCCGTTTTATCCATATAAGCCGGACCGATTCCTTTAAGTGTAGATCCGATTTTTGATTTACCTTTTATTGATTCAGATGCTGCATCAAGAAATCGATGTGTGGGCAGAATTAAATGTGCTTTGCGTGATATGAAAAGATTTTTTTTAACATCAACTCCCATCTTAACCAAGGCATCAATTTCCTTTTTGAAAACAACCGGGTCTATCACTACACCGTTTCCGATAACATTAACTTTTTCAGGATGAAAAATGCCCGAAGGTATGGTATGCAACACGTGTTTAATCCCTTCAAATTCTAAGGTGTGTCCTGCATTTGGACCGCCCTGAAATCTTGCAATCACATCATAACCGGGAGCCAACACATCCACTACTTTTCCTTTGCCTTCATCACCCCATTGCAAGCCCAGTAAAACATCTACTTTCATTAATATTATTTTTAATTTTTAATATGCACTAACTTTTATTGGAGAAAAAAAACTAATTAAAATTCTGTGCTGCCACTTCTTCAGTATCAACAACAGAAAAAACATTTATCAGCTTTGTAATAACCAAAAGAGATTTAATTTTTTCAGGAACACTGCATATAACAGCCTCGCCTCCGGATTTGCGTGCTTTTGATAAAATACTTAACAATACATTCAAGCCGGTGCTATTCATGTATTTGAAATCTGCAAGGTCAATCACAAAGTTGGAAGCTTCCTTATCCAAATGTTGATTAATCTCTTCAAGCAAGTCATTCGCCTGGTTTTTTTCAATCAGATTTCCTTTTAAATGCACCAATGTATATTTTTCCTTGTCCTGAATATCGTATCCGAAGTCCATAAGTGTTTTTGTTTAGTGAGCCAAATGTATTAGTTTACTGTTTACAAGTTTACACTTTAAAGTATTTATTCATGAAATTTGTTAACCGGAAAATATTAATTCTGCTCCTGAGTATCCATTCTTGATACACTAACAATACCATTCAGGCTTTTTAATTTTTTCATCATGGTTTTCAAATGTTCTGTATCGTGCACAAATAACATAATTCTTCCTTCAAACAATCCATCATTACTTTCAATATTAATGGAGCGGATATTCACTTTTAATTCGTTGCTGATTACTTTGGTGATATTGTTAACAACACCTACATCATCCATCCCGGTAATTTTTATCCCTGCCAGAAATGCAATCTGCTGTTGATTAAACCATCTTGCTTTTACAATCCGGTAAGCATAATTCGACATCAGTTGAATTGCATTAGGACAATTGGTGCGATGAATTTTTATTCCTTCATTAATGGTTATAAATCCAAAAACATCATCTCCGGGAATCGGTGAGCAGCATGGCGATAATTTATAATCAATCTTATCCATCCCCTCTCCTATCATAAGCATATCCGATTTGCCACGAACCTTCTTCACCATCTCATCAAAGGTTTGCTGCTCTGATTTGGCAGGAAGTTTCAGCTTGCCTTGTTCTTTCTGCTCAAAAAACTCACGAAGGTTTTTTAAATCAATTGCATTCACTGCAATGCGGTGATAAAAATCAAGTACGTTGCTTACTTTATAAAAAAGCAATAAATCATTCATATTAAACTCCTGCTTCGGCAATTTCAGGCTCTTGAATTTTCGTTCAAATATTTCTTTACCCTCTTCAGAAAGTTTTCTTTTCTCTTCTTTAAGAGAAGCTTTGATTTTTGATTTCGCCTTTGCGGTAATTACAAATGATAACCAATCGTCTTTGGGATGTTGTTTGGTGGAAGTGAGAATTTCCACCTGGTCGCCACTGTTTAATTTATGACTGATGGGAACTAAGCGATGATTGATTTTTGCACCGATACATTTACAACCTATGTCAGAATGAATTTCAAAAGCGAAATCAAGTGCGGTGCTTCCAATGGGTAATGTTTTGATATCACCTGTGGGAGTAAACACAAATATTTCATCAGCAAACAGATTCAGCTTAAAGTCATCAATAAAATCCAGTGCGTTCGACTCAGGACTTTCAAGCATTTCACGTATTCGTGTTATCCACTCGTCTAATGCACTCTCAGGTGACGACTCTTTATATTTCCAGTGAGCAGCATAACCTTTCTCAGCAATTTCATTCATACGTTGAGTGCGAATCTGCACTTCAACCCATTTGCCTTCACTACTCATCACGGTAGTGTGAAGTGATTCATATCCGTTTGCTTTCGGAGTGGAAATCCAGTCACGCAAGCGATCAGGATTCGGTGTGTAATAATCCGTAACTATGCTATACACTTTCCAGCAATCAGATTTCTCTGTTTCAGCTGGAGAATCAATAATGATACGAATAGCAAATAAATCAAATATTTCTTCAAAGCTCACCGATTGCTTTTTCATTTTATTCCAGATGGAATGAATAGATTTCGGTCGTCCCTTTATCTCGTATTTGAATCCTTCTTTATCTAACTCATCACGGATGGGTTTGGTAAATTCTTTTATAAAAACATCTCTTTCTTTTTTTGACTGCTGAAGCTTGGTTGCAATATTATTATAAGCATCTTCCTCTGTATATTTCAAAGCAAGGTCATCCAACTCTGTTTTGATTGCATATAATCCTAACCGGTGAGCAAGCGGTGCATACAGATACGCAGTTTCAGATGCAATCTTTAATTGCTTGTCACGTGCCATTGAAGAAAGCGTACGCATATTATGCAAACGATCAGCAAGCTTGATCAGTATCACCCGTACATCATCACTAAGCGTGAGCAGCATCTTACGAAAGTTCTCAGCCTGCAACGAACTTTTGTGATCAAAAACTCCGCTTATCTTGGTAAGACCATCAATAATGTCTTTTACTTTTTTACCGAATAAACGCTCCATGTCCTCGAGCGTGTAGTGTGTATCTTCCACTACATCATGTAAAAGAGCACACACAATTCCTGTAGTTCCTAAACCGATTTCTTCTGCAACAATTTGCGCCACAGCGATGGGATGATAGATATAGGGCTCACCGGATTTTCTGCGCATATCTTTATGTGCTTCCAGCGATAAATCAAAAGCTGTGCGTATTAATTTTTTATCGCCTTTATCTAAATTTCCTTTACATGCTTTTAACAAAGCACGATAACGCTTGAGGATTTCTTTTTTTTCCTCTTCAGCATTAATTTTTGGAACCGTGTCTAAAATCCTGGTGTTTTGCAAAATATTTATTGATGTTGTAAGGATACAAAGTTAAGAAATGTGAAGCCCTTCTTAAACTTGTTTAAAGCTCCACGTTTTAAAAATCCCAAAGGTTGCACAATCATCTATTTTTGCGCCCTCATGAAATTTTCTCTTCTCAATTCAGATAATAATTCAAAAGCACGTGCAGGTGTTTTAGAAACCGAACATGGCATAATTGAAACGCCCATCTTTATGCCTGTTGGAACAGCAGGAACTGTTAAAGGAGTTCATCAACGTGATTTGGCACAAGACATACAGGCACAAATTATTTTAGGAAATACCTATCATTTATATCTGCGTCCCGGAACACATATTCTGGAGCAAGCAGGAGGATTGCACAAGTTTATCAACTGGAATAAACCAATTTTAACTGACAGTGGTGGCTACCAGGTTTTCTCCTTGAGTGATATCAGAAAAATTACAGAAGAGGGTGTAACATTTACATCTCATATTGATGGCAGCAAACATTTTTTTTCTCCTGAACGGGCAATGGATATTCAACGCAGCATTGGTGCTGATATTATAATGGCATTTGATGAATGTACGCCTTATCCTTGTGAATACAATCTTGCATGCAGTTCAATGGAATTAACACATCGTTGGTTAATTCGTTGCTGCGAACATGTTGACCGCAATGAATCATTGTATGGATATGAGCAGACTTTATTTCCGATAGTACAGGGAAGTACTTACAAAGACTTACGTAAACAAAGTGCAGAATTTATTGTTTCAATGAACCGTGATGGAAATGCAATTGGTGGTTTGTCCGTGGGTGAACCTGCCGAAATAATGTATGAGATTACAGATGATGTCACCAATATTCTTCCCAAGGAAAAACCCCGTTACCTGATGGGAGTTGGAACACCTGCAAATATTTTAGAATGTATTGCTCTCGGTATTGATATGTTTGATTGTGTGATGCCAACACGCAATGCACGCAACGGAATGTTGTTTACACGAAATGGCATTATTAATATCCGAAACGAAAAATGGAAAAATGATTTTACACCAATTGAAGAAGAAAGTACTTGCTATGTTGACAAACACAGCAAAGCTTACTTAAGACATTTAGTTATTTCAAAAGAAATGCTTGGGGCTCAAATTGCAACACTGCATAATCTTAGCTTTTATCTTTGGCTGGTGAAAGAAGCGCGAAAGAAAATTAT